>JAGXKM010000126.1 GCA_018335275.1 Anaerolineales bacterium
TGGTAATAGATTTTACCCATGACGCCAATGGCAGCTATTTCACCTGCGCTGACATGCGCTGAACTAGAGACAGAGTCGAGGGTTCGCAGCATATATGACAGCTTCCGCGCCTTTTGGATTTTTGAATAATCAAAGTCAGCTTCTATATTAAAGGTTTGCAAAGGAATTGCAGACAGTGGGAAGGTGGGATAAGAAGTAACTAGAAATCTCATTTTACATCCAAAAAAGCAATTAAATAAGAGAACGCGAGAAACCAAAAAGAGGAAAACAAATCATAAAATGGATATTATTTCGTATAGCCAATTACCCTCAAAATTAAATTTTTCCTTATTCCTTAATAAAATATATCAATTTCCTCATCTGACAATTTATATCTCTTTTCAGCAAGCTTCTCCTCAGGATAAAACATGATATCTCCAAACAAACCACTCTGGACCACTTTAATCAACCCTCTTTTTACCAGCTCCAAGACCGCAAGAAAGGATACGATTACATCTATTTTTGAATACTCTTTTCCCAAAAACTGAAAAAATGATACCTGCCCATTTTTTGATAAAAACGAGGCCAATAAATTTATCTTTTCTTTTATAGTCACTTTAGGTTGGGCGACTACTTTATTAACTGAATCCTTTTCATGGGCATTTAAAATTGCTTCCTGAGCAATATTCATCAAATCAGATAGGGAGTTTTTGCCAAAATCTACCTGTCTTCGATCCATACGCTTAGACGGCATTCGAATGAAGGTATGCAGGCCGTGCTTCTTTCGTCTTGACAGTAGATCCGCGATCTGCTTATATCGTTTATAAGCTAAAAGTTGTTTTGCTAATTTATCCCCCGTATCTTCTTCTTCATCATCTTCAACAGATGGCCGTGGTAGCAGCGCTTTTGATTTTATCTCCAATAATTTTGCGGCGATCAACATAAAAGCCGATACTTCATCCGGTTTTTTAACCTTGATGCTCTGCATATGGGCGAGATATTGATTGGTCACCTTTGCCAATGACAACTTGGTGATATCCAACTCAGCGCTCTCTATCAAATCTAGGAGCAGATCTAACGGCCCTTTATAAACCGCAGTATGGACTTCGTATGAGTGAACCTGATTAGTTGCAAATTTTAAATTCATGGATCCTATTATACTAAACAGCACTCCATTTCCTGAAAAGAAATATTTACGCGTCAACTTTATGGTTTAATAAGGATAACCTGTTAAAGGCATAGAAAAGTACCATTATTACTTTCCAAAGATTCCCTGAGGAGAAAATGATGTCCAACGAACCCATACATGTTACAGATGAAACATTCGAAAAAACGGTCATGAATGCAGACGTACCGGTTTTGGTCGATTTTTGGGCTCCCTGGTGTGGACCTTGCAAAATGGTCGAACCTGTTCTGGAAAACATAGCAGAAGAGTATGCCGATAAGATAAAGGTTGTAAAGGTTAACACGGACAAGCACAATACATGGTCAAGCAAGTTTGGCGTTCAGGGAATCCCCACGTTTTTATTTATCGCAGACGGAAAAGAGGTTCACCGCCAGGTAGGAGCGCTTCCAGAAAGTTTATTGAGAAAAGTTATCATTCAATTTTTAGAAGTTGTCGGAAACAAGGAATGACAACGTGTTTCGTATAGCATACGCTAAAAAAGGGGGGATTTTACCTATTCGGATGATCAGCTTCTGCAGGTAAGATGATCATAAACGTATTCCCATCCTCCCTTACCTCCAAAGATATATCACCCCCTAACATTCTTGCCGTCCTTCTAGCAACAGCTAACCCGAGGCCCATTCCTTCATAGCGTCTGGTTAAGTAATTTTCCAGCTGTCTAAAATCTTCAAATATTGTTTCTCTCTTGTCTTCAGGTATCGGTTTCGAGCGATCTTGAATAAGAATAATAAGCTGATCGTTTGTTCTTTCTCCTTTCACATGAACTGGACTACCTTCAGGCGAAAATTTGGCAGCGTTTGAAAGGATATTCCGAAAGCAAATCAAGAGGCTGTCGGCATCGAATTGAGCATCTCGGATATACTTGGGAATATTGATATGGAGGCCAATGCTTTTTTTTTCCAATTCTGGCTTCAGCAGCTGGTATGTGTTTTGTAAAGCCTCCCTGATTGGCATAGGATCTCGTTGAAGTATAGCTTTTCCGCGTTGGAGTCGGGCAAAATCCGTCAGTTCCTCGACAACTCTGTGCAACTTCAACATGCTTTCATTGGCTTTTTCAAAATAGCCTTGAGCTTTTAACGCATTCTGATCGATTTCTTCTAACCCCAACTCCAAATATCCCGAAATCAGGTTCACTGGTGTACGCAATTCGTGACTCACTAATGCGATAAATGTGTTCTTCAGTTCATCCAGTTCTTGATGCCGTTTACGTATTTCATTCAGGTCGTCTACTACGTTATTTTCTTCCATCATCACTCTTTATTCATAATTCACAATACATCTAAGACTTCCGTTAAAACCTGTTCAGGTTGAAGGTGATCCGTATTAATAATGAGATCAGCATGCTCCCTGGCATGCTCCAACCTTTCCCTCTGCTTCTGGAAAATTGAAAACTTTAATTTCGTGCCCGTCCTTTGATTGGAAACCTGATAGGAAACATCAAGATAAATTAATAGATCTGGATCTACCATTTTTTCCCACATATCAGGGACGAAGGAATGTTCTTGGGCCACATGTCTTGCTTTATACCCATGGGAAGACAAACCAGAAATTAAAGTGGATTTTCCAGCAGCACAAGGGCCAACCACAGCTATCACTGGATGCGGATGTTTCATTTTCCCAATGAATTCAAGGGTAATTTTACAGTCATGCGCCTAATCAGATCATCGCTACCTTTAACAACACGGAGAACGATAATGCTGATATCATCCCGGGGTCGTCCTCTTTCGAGTTTCAAGGCGTGAGAGATCAAGGAATCAGCGATCTTCTGCGGAGAAGGCGTTTCATCCTCTAATTCCACCTTCAGGCATGTTCCGATATCCATAGATTCACCATAATACGAACCCGCATGCACCAAACCATCGGTATAGGCGATCACGGTTAGACCCACCTCAAGCGGAACCTCCGTGATCATAGGCCGGGTATCTCTCCGCAAACCAACCGGGTCTGTCTCTGTGGATAAAAATTTAACCTTCTGATCATAGGAAAGCAAAACGGGGGCTGGATTGTTGCGGGAAATGACAACGGTTCCTGTTTGCAGATCCGCAGAGACGATATTAAGGGTCGCTGAAACTCTTCCATCCCTTTCCGTGAATAAAGCATCTGATGCGGCACGGGCTGCCGCACCGTCCCGTACACCATCTGCGATAAATTGAATGACTTTTCTTACCACGAGAGATGAAACCCATTTTGCGCCTTTTCCAGAACTCTGTCCATCCGCTAGAACTACAGTGACCCCACCGTTCGGACGTTCGATGACTTCCGCAGTATCGCCGCTGGAAGAGGTTGCGTATTTTCTAATTTTAGAGATTGCTATTTGTACTTCCATAAGACTATTTTACATCAAGTTACATGATATGGAAACGGGTATGCCTTTTAAATCTACCTTTGCTTTGATTCAAACATACTTTTGGATGAATGGCAAAAAGAGTCGTGCTAAGCTCAGAAAGATCAAAAAACCTATGCTGTCCGTCAATGCTGTCACCAAAACAGATGAAGCCATAGCTGGATCTTGATTTAATAACTCCAATAACAGGGGGCCAAGTGTTCCTACCAGGCTGGCGACAAGCATGTTTCCCAATAAAGCCAAACCCAATACTAAGCCCAGATATGGGTTCTCCTGCCATAATCCGACTCCTGTGCCCACGATCAACCCAACCACCACTCCTAAAAACATACCCACCGCTAGTTGCCGGAGGAGCACAGGCCAGACTTTCTTGATTTCCAACTTGCCTAGTGCCAATGAACGCACGATCATAGCCACGCTTTGACTTGCTGCATTCCCTCCTTGGGATGCCACCACTGACTGAAAAAAGGCCAGAACTGCTACCTGGAGAAATAAATCTTCATAATTGCTTATGATCCACGATCCAAATAGAGCGGTGATCGTATTCAACAGCAGCCAAGGCAAGCGACCTTTGAACTGCTTGAAAATATTGCTTTCCGGCTCCAGCCCGGTGTCCGTCACGCTTGCCAGGCGATATATGTCTTCCGTGGTTTCATCATCCATCACATCAAGAATGTCATCGTGGGATATGACACCAATCAGCCGGCCTTTTTTGGTCACAACGGGCAAAGCTGCCAGGTCATAATGGATCATAAGCCTGGCTGCTTCTTCCTGATCTCGCATCGCTTCGATGCTGATCACATGCTTGTTCATGATATCTCTGATCAAATGGTCTGGAGGCGCATAAACAAGTTCCCTTAAACCCGTCACTCCCACAAGGGTGCCGTCATTCTCCACCACAAACAAATAATAGGGAACGTCGGATTCCAACTCCATTTCGCGTAAATATTCAATGGCATGATGGGTATCCTCGTCGGGTTTAAGGACAAGGTAATCTGTCGTCATTCTTCCCCCTGCTGTCTCATCAGGATATCTCAGCAGGGGAAGAACATCTTCCGGTTCGTCCATCAATGAAATGGTCCGTCTCACATCCTGTCCTGAAAGGTCGCCCAGCAAGTCCGCCGCCTCATCCGGATCCATATCATCAACCACATCAGCTAAGAAGGGCAGGGGTAAAACTTGGGCCGCAGAAAATGTCTCCTGATCGTCCAATTCATCAAAAAGATCTGCGATCTCTTCAATTTCTAAGTTCAGTAAAAACCCCTTTTGCTGACTCGATTTCAATTCGCGAAAGATTTTCCCCCTGTCTGCAGGATGGAGCTTTCGGAACAATTCAGCGGCAGCATGAAACTTTTTGCCTTCAACTTGTTTTTGAAACTTATTCTGGATATTGTTGGATAGTTCTATGAACGTAGCCATGGTTTGGTAACCCCTTAAAAATGAAAAACCTGAAGAGGAGAATCCTCTTTTATCCAGGTTTGAGCACAACATGTACCAGGTCGAGCTAGAAAACTATTGAGATAGGAGGATGACTTCTACTCCTTGTTTTCTCAACCAATCAGAAGCGTCTTCAATTTCTGCAGCTTTCCCTGAAATATGGATGTCCATCCAACCCTTATCTTCCTTAACATTTGCTCGTAATATATTCACGGTAAATGAATACCGCCTTA
>JAGXKM010000025.1 GCA_018335275.1 Anaerolineales bacterium
TGATGCGTATCACAGCAGCGAACCGTATACACTCAGGTTTTCTACTGAATGATGCGCCAAAGTAACATGAGACAAAGAATAAGATTGTAAAATAATGACATCTAACCCCCGCTGTACCTGACCGCCTACGGCGGAGGTCAGCCGCGATTTTTCGCAATTAATTGTTTACAATCAAATTACGGATTGATTACCAACCCGGCGGCAGGTGAGCTTTTACGTTAGGGCGACATTGAAAATGAACCGTAAAGATACCTCTAATTATTTTAAATTCCTGATTTTCATTATTACTCTGTCTTTCATGACTTGTAATTGCTCTGCCAGAAATTCTTCGGAAGTTTTACAAAACACTCCTACTTCTCCACCTCTTCAACACACTTTAGTTGTTGAGACAAAAACACCATATGAAACAATTACACCAAATCCAAGTATTGATAAACAAGGAATTAAGACCAAAACTCCATATTCAACAACCCCAACAAATATTCCCTTAGAATTTCAAGATTGGTATGATCCAAATCCTAGTTTTGTTTTATCAAATGAAGAAATAAGCAACTACATAAAATTAAATATTGGAAAAACTTCATTTGGCGGAGAAGCTTTTTGTGCTTTCACACCCTTAAATAATGATCGCGGTAGAGATGGCTTTATATATCTATGGGTTTTATGTGAGGAATATTATATTGATGATGGCAATTTACAAAGAGGTACAGGCCTCAGCACCCCCGTCTCTCTTGAGTTATTAGAAATAGATGAAAAATATGAAATCATCGACCACTTTTCCCCTCGTGACGGATCATATTATCCTCCTGATGTAAAACAAATTTTTCCAGAAAATACTTGGAATAGAATTCATAAAAGCAACCAGGGAGATATATATAAAAGCAACTATAGAATTCACCAACTTGAAAATGATATTCAGAAACAAGTTATGAGTCGTTTTGATGTTGACCATCAATAAATACGCCCTAACCCCCGCTGCATGGGACCGCCTGCGGCGGAGGTCAGCCGCGATTTTGGTCCATTTTTGGCTTCATGACTCCTGATCAAGGATCGCCAAACCGGCGGCAGGTAAGCTTTTACGTTAGCTGTTAAATTATGAAAGCAGAGTTGAAGAAACTAATTGCCCGTATAAAGAATTGGTTTATTTGGTTTGCTGGACTCGAGGATGAATTCAGGCCTGATCCAAGAATGGAATTATTACAATTGGCCATTCTTTTCATAGGGTTAATCATAAGTATTTTATTTAGTATTGCTCTGATTATTTCCAAAAGCCGTTAAACTTGCAGGATCTTTTTCAAATGAACAAATTTTTAGATAAATTACGGCCAGTATTGTTTGTAATAGGTATATTGTTTTTAGTTTTTGGTGGATTTATCATTATTAGTAATTTCTACCCCTATGTGTTTATGTATCCCAAGGATCTAGTCAACAGACACTATTTGATTGGATGCACTGGTGCAATTAGCATTATTCTTGGACTTGGTATTTTCTCTTGGTTGTGGAAAGATTTATTTTCTTGGAGAAATAGTAAAAATAAACGTAATGATTGGCACCTATGAAGACAGCTAACCCTCGCTGTACCTGACCGCCTACGGCGGAGGTTAGCCGCGATTTTTCGCGGATAATTGTTTACAATCAAATTATCATGTGACTGCCAACCCGGCGGCAGGTGAGCTTTTACGTTAGCACGCAATTATTCGAATTGTTTCTTAAATTACAAATCAAGATTATTGCTATAATCCTCCTATAGGAGGTAACCATGGATTGGCAAAACATTCGAGAAAACTATCCTGATCAGTGGCTAATTGTAGAAGCCCTCGAAGCTCATACTACTACTGATAATCAGAGAAAGCTCGATAGTTTAGCAGTAATTGATACCTGTTCCAACGGCGACCAGGCAATGAAAATTTATCGCCAATTGCATCAAGAATTCCCCCAAAGAGAATTCTATTTCGTACATACAAGTAGGGAAGACTTAGATATCCGTGAACGCCAATGGCATGGCATCCGGAGAAGCAATGCAGTTAGAGCTGATTGATGATTTGCCCTATACAATCCTAACAGTTAATTACCAGAGCAACGAAATAGAGATTGAATACGTGCTTGTAGACACCGGATCTGCAAGCACGATTTTTTCTTCTGACTATATGGCGAGAATTGGAATATCTCCGCTACCCAAGGACACTTTACACACAATACGAGGAGTCGGGGGAATTGAAACTGTTTTTAATCGTGAAGTTGACCATATTCAACTTGGGTCAAAGAAAATAGAAGATGTTGTAATCGAGGTTGGGGGAATGGATTACGGATTTGATATTAATGGCATTTTAGGGATGGATGTTCTACTTAGTGTAGGTGCGATCATCAATCTTCATGATAAGAGAATAGATTTTGCATGATACAGCGCGTGCTAACCCCCACTGCACCTGACCGCAACCGGCGGAGAGAAGCGGTGGCAATATGCAAATTTATGGCTTCAACTTAACAATCGTAAAATACCAACCCGGCGGCCCATGCCCTTCCAGGATGCTTCGCAAAGCTTTTACGTTAGATGGCATAAAAACTTGCTACATAGAAGCATGGTACTCAAATGAAAATCTATCATCTTAATTGTGGCACGATGAACCCGCGATACCCTCGCGGTACACAAAGTATCATCTATTGCCTATTGGTAGAAGCCAATGATGGATTGCTATTGGTGGATACAGGGTTTGGTGTCCAAGATTATAAGAATCCCTCATGGTTCACAAAGATCTTCATTGCGTCACTAGATATGCCTTGCTCGTTAGAAGAAACAGCAATGTATCAAGTGGAAAAATTAGGTTACGCAAGAAACGATGTAAAACATATCGTAATGACACATTTACACAGCGATCATTCTGGTGGGTTGAGAGACTTTCCAGATGCTCATGTTCATGTTCACGCATTGGAATATGAAGCCATTCAATCGCCTAAGGGCTTCAAGGAACGATTTTATGATGCTGAACATTGGGCGCACAGTCCCAATTGGGTTATACATAAAAAGGAAGAAACAGAAGATTGGTTTGGGTTCAGAAATATTCGAGTTCTAAACGATAACTCTCTCGATGTTCGGTTAATACCATTGCATGGCCATACGCGTGGTCATTGTGGGGTAGCGATAAAAACCCCTGAAGGATGGTTGTTGCATTGTGGAGACGCGACGTTTCCTTTTTATCACGATCATGAACCTTTGCCGCCAATGAAGCCACTTCCAAATTATGTAATGTCGCCCCCAAAATGGCTGGAGAGAAGTTTGGTTGGTGAAAACACACCACGTTTGAAAGAACTCCATGAGAAACATGGAGATGAAATCCAATTCATATGTTCGAACGATTCAATCACCTACTCTATGCAGTTTCATGAGTAATGGGAATCAAATTGCCATCTAACCCTGTTTGCAGTGGACGTGGCTGCGCCACTCGGGTAAGCGGTGTGATTTTCTCCATTTGGTTCGATGCAAAGCCGCGTTAGAGCGACCATCGCCACGCCACTGAAGCTCTCGTTAGGCGGGGCTTGGCGTCGATTCATTTAGCTTGATATAGACTCATCATGCTTATAGACTATGCATTGATCCTCATCTCACTTCTTTGCCAGCTTGTCGTTCAGATCCAACGATTCAGAGAGGCTCCAAATGGAATTTGATCCGCCCCAACTTCCCTACGATTTATCCGGCCATGTCGCCATTATTACGGGTGCCAACCACGGTATAGGAGCTGCGACTGCAAGAATGCTTGCCGCTTGTGGCGCTTCGGTCTTGCTCACCTATTACCGCACATCAGATCCGGAAGGTTTCCCTGAGCCATACCGTACGAATCGCTCAAAGACCGCTGATCATGTTATGGATTCCATTCGAGCCAATGGCGGTCAGGCTATTTCATTCGAGGCTGATCTTCGAGATCCCTCCTTTGTGCCACACCTTTTCGACATGGCTAAAAGTGAATTCTCCGAGGTGGATATTCTTGTGAACAATGCAACGGGCTGGGTGGCCGATACGTTTCTGCCGGAAAGTACTCATATCACGGGTCTCACGTCAGAATCCCTTTCCCCATCGACGCATGATCAGGTCTTCCAGGTCGACGCCCGGGCGGCGTCTCTGCTGATTGCTGAATTTGCCCGCCGGCATATTGATCGTGGGGCTGAATGGGGGCGCATCATTGGTCTGACGTCCGGTGGATCATTGGGCTTCCCTACGGAGATTTCCTATGGGGCGGCCAAGGCTGCTTTGGAGAATTACACCATGTCGGCCGCATTTGAATTGGCTGATTATGGTATAACCTCGAACATCGTCTATCCGCCTGTCACCGATACTGGCTGGGTGACGGATTCAGTCCGGGAGAACGTAGACAATTCAGATGAGCTACTTCACATCGTGCAGCCCGAAGACGTCGCAGAAATCATCGTCTTTCTGTCATCGGATTATGCCCGTTTGATCACAGCGAACAAGATTCATTTACGCTAGCGAATCAAAGCCCCGCCTAACAATCGCTGGAGTGGACCGGGGATGCTGGCGGGGTAAGTATTGACGGTGTAAGATGGCAAAAGTGATGAGCAGCCGGCGGTGGTTTCCCCGGCAGCTCAGCTCAAAACGTTCTGCAACTTTATTCTATCTATTTATTAACATAGCATGATATACGTGCTACTATGCTATTATGATTATCAACTTTGCTGATCGTGGTACCGAGGACATCTTCGATGGTAATAACACGAAAGCAGGTCGGAAAAAGTGCCCCAGACAGATCTGGAGTGTGGCACAGAGAAAACTAGATCAACTCGATTCTGCAACAGCACTCAACGATCTTGCCATACCTCCTGGTAATCGACTTGAAGCCCTATCTGGTACTCGGGAAGGACAACACAGTATCCGGATCAATGATCAATATCAAATTTGTTTCATCTGGACAAAATCCGGCCCAATGGAAGTTGAAATCACTGATTATCATTAGTTACTTGTGGAGAATGAAATGGTTCGAATTCCAAGCAACCGGCAGCCAACACATCCTGGTGTAATCTTACTAGAAGATTTTCTTAAGCCCATGGGGCTTACGCAGAGTGACCTTGCTGACGCCATACATGTACCCTACCAGCGTGTCAATGCGATTGTTAATAAGCGTCGAGGGGTCACCCCAAGCACAGCTCTCAGACTAGCAAAATATTTCGGTAACTCTCCAGGTTTCTGGATGAACCTTCAGCTTCGATATGATCTCTATGATGCTAAAGAAGAGGAGGCTGAAGATCTCGAAGATATTCACACTCTGGAGGTAAAAGGTTCTACTGTTTAGATGGAAGTTGCATAACCCCCGCTGTACCTGACCGCCTACGGCGGAAGTCAGCGGCGGCAAAATGCAAATCAACGGTTTCAGCTAACCAACCGAAAATCGCCTAACCGGCGGATGGCGGATTTGTTTCGAATGGTCTGACGGTGATGCTTACAACGTTGAGATTACAGACTACCACTAGAAGGAAAATATGATGACTGAAAAAAAGCTCAATCCAGTTCACCCGGGTGAAGTTCTCTTAGAGGAATTTCTGAACCCTATGGATCTCAGCCAAAATAGGTTAGCTATCAATATTGGTGTTGACGCCAGGCGAATTAATGAAATTGTCCTGGGCAAACGTCGTGTTACTGCCGATACTGCACTCAGGCTTTCTCGTTTCTTCGGAAATTCAGCTCAATTCTGGATGGGACTCCAAAGTGATTACGACCTTGATGTCGCAGAAGATGAGTTAGGAAATCGCCTTGACCAAGAAGTCAGGGAATATACACCTGCCTAATCTGCCCACAACCTACTGATGTATTGCACCGTCAAGGGTAATTGAAAAACTAATCTGAAAAATAGTAATTGGGTTCCAAAACGATGACCTCACCGGCAAAATCACCGCTGGTGAGGTTTCTTTTTTCCATGGTCTTTAAAGTCCTCAACGCCTGCCTGCTCTCTTGGCTGAAAAGCGCCTCCAATGAATATTTTAAACACAAAAAACTTTCCGGGTGGCTTCAGCTCCGGACTCATCGCCAGGACTTCTTCCGTTGGAGCAATCCTTCGCGGGTTGCCGTTCCGTTTGATGCGCTCCAGGTCTTCACCAACACCCAATCGCAGCAATCCATACTTGACAAACTGCTGCCGGGTCATATCTTTCAGGGCTGTTTCATCCATGGCCCAGGCCCAGATGAGCATCTTATAGGCAATCGTTTCTTCATCGAAGTGGTGGTAGGGTTCCCGCTTGATAAGGATGTGCCAGATGGAAACCAGCATTCTGCGGGCGATGGCCACCGCGGCTTTGTTTTTGTGCATGCGCTTCTCAAGACGCTTGAACTGTCCCTTCCAGTAGGGATCACTGCGAATGGCCGCCCAGGCGGCTTCCACCATGGCCCAGCGCAGTTCTTTCCGGCCTTCTTCGCTCTGCGTACCTTCGGTAATCGTGATGGGCTTGGACCGGTTGGTCTCGCCACTGGTGTGGACCCCAGCAGAGATCCCGGCGTAGCTGACCAGCTTCTTGGGGTGGGAAAACCGGGTGATGTCGCCGATGGCGGACAGCACCACCATGGAGAGGATCAGGCCCATGCCTGGGATCTGCATCAGGTAGACCATATCCGAGGCCCAGGGCTCGGTGTTGCTCAGCTCCGCCAGCTTCTGGTCGATGGCAGCTTTCTTCTCCTCAAGCTGAGCCACGATATCCAGCTCCTGCTCCACCTCGAACCGGGTCAGGTCGGAGAATTCCTGTTTCTCCCACCAGCTCTGGTTCTGATCCGTCAGCAAACCCCCGTCAGGCAAGTCAAGATTGAAGCGCTGCACCACGCTGTGCAGCCGTTTTTTGGACATGGTCAGCTGTTTGTTCAGGCGTCACCGGAAGGAGATCAGGGACCGCAGCTCTCGGACATGCACAGGCGGCACCCAGACCTCGGGAACGACGCCGCTGAGCAGCTGGTTGATCATCCGCTCAATGTCCTTCTTGTCGGTCTTCACCCGGGCTTCCGCGATCTGGCGGATTTTACGCGCGTTGGCAACCAGGATCTTGCCCACCAGGGGCTCCACGATGTCATAGATGTACCACACACTGCCGGTGGCCTCGATCACCACCGCATCTGTCGGGTGGAAGTTCTTCTCCACCCAGTCCCGGAAGCGGTTGATCTGGATCCGGCAAGGGCGCAGGACCCATTTCCGACTGCGGTTTTGACCACCGACCATCACATAGTATTTATGGATGTCGATGCCGATGTAGCGAACAATGGGTATGGATTCAGGAGGTGAGTTCATGATAAACTTCTTATAAGGTTGTCGATGGGGCGTGGATTTTTGGGTCATACGTAGTTTGTGTACAGAGTAAGAGGTACATCTACTGATACGGGTTCATCCACTTCGACGTGGAGTCCCAGACTTGAAGTTCGCTGGGCGGCCCACTCAAGTGGAAGCTGTGAGTGTCCCATAGGCAGCATCGGCTGACCCAGACGCTCGAACCCCAGGTATGCGTTACGGTGTACACCCTTTTGGTGTCCCAGCTCATTGGTCAAATGGAGGGTATCACATGCCTGCCGCGCCCCATCGCAATCACATTCTAGTAACCCCCGTTGCATGGGACCGCCTTCGACGGAGGTCAGCTACGATTTTGGGCCATTTTTGGTTTCAAGCCTCCCAACCGGGAATCGCCAAACCGGCGGCGGGTAAGCTTTTACGTTAGTCCGCTTAAATTGTTTCTATAAATTCACAAAGATCAAATGAAAATAGTAGTAATTACTGATGTGCACAGGAACTCCCATAGCTTGAGTGCGGTTCTCAATGACATTGAGACAGAAAAACCCGATTTAATCGTTGGCGCGGGTGATATGGTGGGATGCAGCGCATATATTGGAGCAATTGATGTCTGGAGTATCCTTGAGGATATGAAAATTCCTTTTGTAATGGGAAATGAAGAGGATCGCATAATTAGATTGCATAATCCATCTTCTGAACCGTATCTTAGAGAATCAGTACAATTTAAACCCTTGCAATTCAGAGCTATGCAATTCTCTACTAATCACAATGAAGAGATGAGAGCTTTACCATTGCACCTATTGCTAGAAGGCCCTCGTAATCAGAACGTTTTCATTTGTCATGTTTCCCCCCACGACATTCATAGAAGTCCCTGGAATGGGATAGATCCACAAATGGAAAAAGAGCTCCACGCAGTAAATTCACAAGTTGTTATTTTCGGGCATCATCACATGAAATGGCATTGATATTAGCAAGGAAAACTGCTTATAATGGCTGGAAGTGCAGGACTGACACTCAGGGGGAAATTGGACGAGGTGGATTATTTGATTTTAACTAACCGAAAACATAAATGGGAATTTGAGTATAAGACAATTAAATACAATTTTCGAGCAGCAATTCAAGAAATAATAGATAGTGATTTTTTGGAAAAATCAAACCCAATCGGTTGGCTAATGTTCGATGAAATTTTGACGCAGAGAGATCATTTAACCCCATTTTTTCATGATCATTGCCCCGAAGAAAAACCTATCAGCTTGAAGATCTGGACAGATTTAGTCATAGGATACTTGGATCATATAAAGCGCTGGGAATTTGTGAGACCTCATGTTCAAAATTTGGTATGAGTAGAAAGGCGGCCTACCGATGAATTGCAATGTCAAGGTGGAAAATCAAAACAGGAATTTTTCAATTAGAGATCAAAAAACAAGGGTCCTCGCCAGCTTCCAAACCACTGAGGAGGGTTCTTTTTTACAGGGTCTTTAAAGTCACCTTCGCCTGTCAGTAACTTCGGCCAACAAGCGGAATAAAACAATATTTCAGAATAGGGGAGATCTACCTGGGCTGCACCATTGATCTCCACACTCGCATTGAAAAGCCAACAGCAAGGCGAAGTTCCCTTTTTCTCATTGGCACTCCATGCTTTTGAGGTTGTGTTCATATTCAATCTGATTGACTGGCTAGTTTTGGATTCCATATTTTTCTGTATAATCACCCCTGATTTTATTGTGATTCCCGGTAGTGAAGACGCAGAAGGTTGCAAAAACTATAAATATCACTTCCGGGGATTTTTAATAGGTACTATTTCTTCGGCAGGAGCAGGGTTGAGCATTGGAGCAATTATTTGGCCACTATAGTGCAGCTTACCGATGAATGATTTTGTATAAGTTCATTTTTTAACGGGAGCAGTTAAGTGAAGAAAACTGGTAAAAAAGTTAGTTGAATTGCAAAAAGAGAGCTTTTATCTTGGATTCAACTACTAAGTGTCACATCACTATCTTTTAATCCTCTTTTTTATGCCCAACTTGGTGTTATACTACTAAAAGTAAGACCACTCAGACCACTTCAACATGAATTCAACCCAATGGACGATTCTAGCCTTGATATTGGTAGTCTTTCTAGACGCCTATTTCATTTGGGTTTGGCGTCGTTATCGCCGTCTGCGTCAAGCTCAATGGGAATTAGATGACAAGGAGCGGATTTCCCTCTTTCAGTGCTGGCTAACAGCGATGAGGATTAACATCGTGGGACAGATTAAGAAATGGCTCTCGAAGTGGAAAAACGAAAAGTTCCAGGCCTGTAGGAAACGATGGAAACATGATTCCGAAAAAGCCGAAGAGGAGGTAGAAGTCCCTCAAGCGGATTCCCCTGATGAAGAGGAGCCTCCTCCCCAAACCTCCGGGTGGTTGAAAATACTCTTTTTGGGCCTAGGCGCAGGGAGCGTTTTGCTCAGCCTGTGGCTCCAACAGGGAGATTGGGACAAGCTCTGGCAGTGGAAACACTGGGCTTTGTTCGCCGCCGGTTTGATTTTTCTTTTCTGGGGACAAATTTTCCGTGCTGATAAGGAACTCCCCTCCTGGGCAAACTGGATCCGGTTTACGCCGGATTGGTTGGGGGTAAAAACCTGGCAGATCGTCTTTCTTCTCCTCAGCGTTCCCGCCGTGATTGTGGCCACCGTTTCGGCTGGCTACGAAGCCAAGATGAAAAACAAACCGCTCGCCATTGTGGCCTGGCTGGCCAGCATTGGCTTCGCTATCATCGGGGGATGGCAAAAAACACCCAAAAAACGAATCGCCCAGCGAACGGCCATACTCCTAGCCTGCCTCTTGGTCGGCGCCTTCCTGGTCCGCGTCGTCAACCTTACACATATCCCCATCCTCCTGACCGGCGATGAGGGATCAGTGGGGATCAGCGCTGTCCATTTTATCGAGGGTGAAACGAACAATATTTTCAAAGTTGAATGGTTCTCTTTTCCTTCCTTTTATTTCTACCTACAATCTTTATCGATATCCATTTTTGGGAAAACGGCCTGGGCGCTGCGAATAACCTCCGTCATCGCCGGAGCGCTTACGGTAGGGGCGCTGTATCTCGTCGCCAAACCCATGTTTGGTGAACGAACAGCTCTTTTTTCCTCGGTCTTTCTGGCGACCTTACATTTTCACAACCATTTCAGCCGCATTGGCTTGAACAATATCTGGGATGGGCTTTGGTTTGTGGTTGTTTTGGGCCTACTTTGGTACGGGTGGGAGAAGGAGCATCGGCTCTCTTTCCTGTTAGGGGGATTCTTTTTGGGGATCGCCCAATATTTTTACGTCAGTTCGCGGGCATTGCTGGGGCTAGTCCCGGCCTGGATTCTCCTCGTCGGGATTCTGGATTGGCCGAAATTGCAGCGCAATCTTTCTAACTTTTTGCTTATGGGATTGGTAGCCTTTGTCACCGTTTTTCCCTTGGCCCGTTTTTATATCAAATACCCAAATGAGTTCTTGGCCCCCTTTCACCGGGTGAGTATCCTCGGCTCCTGGCTAAATAATCAAGTCGATCTGATTGAAAAACCGGCCTGGCTCATCATATTAAACCAGATCAAATTAAGTTTTATGGGCTACACACACGTCCGCTTGGGCCATTGGTACAAGCCGGGAGTTCCCATCCTCCGTTGGTTACCAGCGACTCTATTTTATTTGGGACTGGTAGCCTTATTGAAAAAGCCCCGCCGGACACAGGCCAATTTGCTGCTCTTTTGGCTCATCGGGGTAGGGTTGATGGGGGGAATGAGCGTCGATCCTCCCTCCGCCCAGCGTTACCTGATCGTCGCCCCGGTCCTGGCTTTGACCGTGGGACTGGGATTGTCCACCCTCGCCACAGAACTTGGGAAGGTGTGGCAAGCGCGCGCAAAGCTGATTAGGGTACTCGCTATCCTCGTCATCGTCCTGGTTGCCGCCGATGAGCTCCGTTTCTACTTCCTGGAGTACACGCCCAGCAGCAATTTTGGGGGCGCTAACAGCATGGTCGCCCAACGCTTGGCCGATTTCCTTCAGGAGAAACCCGACGACTATCAAGTCTTCTTCTTCGGGCACCCCCGCATGGGCTACGATTCCATTAGAAGCCTCCCATACCTGGCCCCCCACATCACCGGCTATACCTGCACCGAACCCTGGGGGTCTGATGAGAACCCCTCCCCAACCAGCGACCAACTTGGATTCGTTTTTCTTCCTAAACACCAATCCAAACTGGAAGCCGTTCAAGCCGACTACCCTTCGGGGAAACTCCTCGTGGAAAAAATACGCGATGATCAGGTGCTCTATTATCTCTATGAAGTCTCGCTGAACAAATAATTTGACAATGCCATAATCATGTCACAACACCATCATTGGATTTCCTTTATATTAATAAAAGAGGAAAACCGAGCGGTTTCTCAGCACTCCTGGCGACAGTCAGCACAACATGGGTGCTTGACAGAGATATAGAAACAAGTAAACACCGCTCATGAAAATTTGAGCGGTGTTTTTATGTTACGAACCTGCGGATTATCCGCCACGCTATTAGGCGGCCATTATCTCAGATGCTTTTTCAGGCAGTGGTAAGTTAGAATGGAACAATAGAAATCCAAGAGAGTATCATTGTGGGTGGTTGCTGTAAGCAACATCATCACGGGCATTGCAGGCATCCTCGCCTCACTCCACATCGTAACCGGTGAAAAAGGGATTGACATTCTTTACCTCGCGATAGGCGTGATTTGCCTCATCAGGGGTAGCGCGTGGGTGCTGATTCTGAAATCATCTTAGTATGGCCGCCTAACATTCGCTCCGCCCGACCGGGCTGAGCTGCGACGAATTGGAGGTTGCGGGCGCTCGTGCAGGCCTCCCTGGGCAGAAGGTTCGATTGCACAGCCGCCCGGCAGGTGAGTTTTTACGTTAGATGTCTTAATAAGACTTGATTAAAGATAAGGTGTTTTTCGCGCATTGTTTATTGGGATAACAAAATGAAGTATAAATGGCACTTCCGGTCTATAAAAATACTTCTCCCATTCGCTTTAATCCTTTTTTCAGGATGTATGGAGACATCCGAAATCCTTACTGATACAATCTCTCCCTCCATCACGACCCAAAGTCCCCCAACGCTGACAATACCTCCCACGATAAAGGCAACGCCAGAGACTCCTTCCAACACAATCGCCCAACCCACCACCACAACACCTTTACCTTCCCAATCACGGACTCCAACCACATCACCTACATTTTATCCAGGGACCCCCATGGGTGAAGGTGTTTTAGTGCTCGGTATGCACCCAGCCGAACAAATGGGTAGTTTCGCTGGAAATCAACGGGCCTGGCAAACATATGACCATCTTGGTCGACGAGTCATTGTCTATCTTGGAGTCTACACATCCGATAAAGAACAGGGGGTCCTCTATATAGTTCGTGAGGGAACCATTTGGAACTTTTACGGTGATCGAGTTGAGATTCCAACCCGTTCAGGACGACCCAGGATTATAGATGTCATCGGCAAACGCTTGATCATCCAGACAGAAGGGGGAGATACCTTCTATTTCGACGTGCCTTCAGGAAAGATTGCCTCTAATCTGTCGGCTACTCTGCCAACCATGACCCCTGGCCCCACACTCACGCCAAGAACCTCTCCGACTCCTATATCAGGTGACGATGTGGCAAATCATCCTCGAACCGCCAGGGTCAGGTCACTGAATGAAGATCTGAAGTATTTCATCGATCCTGGTGGAGATGAAGATTGGTTTGAATTTGCCCTACCGTCATCAGCAGATGTTACGGTAAGCTTGAAAGGCCTCCCAGACAATTATGGCCTCATTGTTCTGTCAGCGAGTAATTATGAAGAATTGGGGAGCAATATGGAACCTTCTACAGCAGACAAGATCATTTCTATACCCGATGCAGAAATAGGATTTTACTATGTTGGGATCATCGGACTCAATGATGCCCATAGCAGCAATGAACCATACACACTCAGGTTTTCTACAGAATGACACGCAAAGGGAACCTGAGACAACAAATATGATAAAAAAAAATGACATCTAACCCTCGCTGCATCTGACTGGGCAAAGCCTAGGCGGCGGACAGCAGCGTCAAAATGTAAATTATTGGCTTAAGCAAATCAACCGGGAATTACCAACCCGGCGGCTGTTGAACTTTTACGTTAGGCACATATGAGCAAAATGATTCACAAAAGTGATTTTGAAAAACGCAAAAAGATCAGGAAGTTTTTTGTATTCTTTTTTCTTATTCTTTTTGCGATTATAGTAATTTATTTAGGATTGGCGACATTACCTTTAGACAAAACTTCTATTGCTATAGATTGGAAGGGGATTTGGCTAGGACTAGAGGATGGAAAGATTCGTTATGGAACTGGAATACGAAATCCTCCTTGGAGCTTAATTCCTCTTGTTCCATTGGGCCTTCTGCCGTTTTTTGAGAGTTGGGTATTGCTATCTCTGGTTACTCTGATGGCACTGATGATAAGTATTCCCAAAGTAATTAATAAACAAAAATTTTTATTGGGTGCTCTCTTGCTAACCACTTCTTATCCGTCTATACGTCATCTTGTTGATGGGAATCTTGAAGCTTTGATAATCTTGGGTGTGCTTATGTTGCTTTTGGGTTATTCATCTCACAACCCTTTAATTCTTGCTTTTGGATTTCTTCTTGCTTCAGCCAAGCCTCAAGAAACCTGGATCTTATTGCTGGCTCTTTTTATAAATGTTCTTTCATTTTGGAAAATTAAAGATTTGATCATTTGCTTTGCAGTAGTATTTTCTGTTGTAATACCCACTATGCTTATGTATGGTGTTGAATGGCTTAATTCTTTTGTGGGAATTCCACAGATGGGAAGCATAATGGATTCAAGTTTGATTACATCAATGAGACGATTGGGTTTACCTTATTGGTGGACTCTGTTAATTTGGTTTTTCATATTTGCTCCAACCTTATATTTGAGTTTTGAGAAGAGAGAGCGCTTTTCTCGAATACATACAGCTTTTTTTATTTCAGCTTCGCTACTTCTTTCGCCATATGCCGCAGCAAATAGTTTATTAACGATTGTTGCCTTGGGAGTTATACCCTTATTATTTGAGCATCCGATCGTTGGTTGTTTTTTGATAGCAATTATTAATCTTCCATATACCTTTTCATCATCTTTCAAGTATGAATGGGCTGCTACTTATGGCATGTTAATGTTTTTGCTTTGTTGGTTTATCTTTGGAACTTATATCAGTATAAAAAAATCTAAAAATGTGCCTAAACAAGCATCAAGCTGACGGGGTTCCGCTCTGCGGATAAGCGGACGTGATTTGTCTCGGAAGGTGTCTTGCAAAGGAAGGTTTCAGATGCAAATCACCCCTCAGCTTATGCGAATCGTTATGTGCTCAAATAATATGAATAAAAACTGTATGTTTTGTCAAATCATATCTGGAGCAGAACCAGCTCAAATCATATTCCGAGATGAAAATACAATTGCATTTTTCCCTACTGTAATGAACGCTAAAGGACATATTATTATTGCTCCAGTTCAACATTATTCAGATATTTACAATATCCCAACTGATGAATTATCTACATTGGCTAACACTGTGAAATTATTGGCAGAACGAGCCAAACACAAGTTAGGCGCAGATGGCGTCCATCTTTTACATGTAAGTGGTGAGTATGCACAACAATCTATACCCCATTTTCATCTTCACCTTTTACCTCGATTTGACAACGATGATATGAATGCATGGCCAGATCTTCCAAAATGGGAAGGAAATTTGTCAGAAGTATTAGCAAAAATGCAGTTTGGAGATAGGAGCACATAACACCCAATGAACCTCACCAACTGGGTGCACACCGTGGACCGCCTGCGGCGGAGGTCAGCGACGACTTTGAGCCATTTTTAGTTTCAGAACTCACGATCTGGAATCGCCAACCCGGCGGCCTCATGCCCGGGTGACCGCGATCCGGACAACTGGAAGGATGCTTCGCAAAGCTTTTACGTTAGATATCACGAAAATTGATTCTTCGTGAAACAGGATAACTAATGTTAGAAAAATTTCGTGTCCCTGACTTATCGAAAGCAATTATGTTTCTTTTTGCTTTATGGTTTCTCCTTTCAATTGCATCATATCAATTAGTTGTTAAAGATCGAAACAATCGGTTCGACTTTTACCCAAGATGGATCGGTTCAAGATCACTCCTGCAAGGGGAATCTCCATATTCTTATGAGGTCACCAAAAAGATACAAACAGGGATGTTTGACAGGGAACTTGGTGCCAATGAGGATCAACAGAAATTCGCTTACATGGCGATAATTGCATTTCAATTAATCCCTTTTTGGCTCTTACCTTTTCCGTTGGCAGTTAGCACATGGATGGGTTTGCAGTTGACTCTGCTCTTGTGCCTTCCTATTGGTGTTTGGAAATTAATTGGTTGGAAACCAAGTTTATTCGCATTTACTTTTCTTGTCTTTTTTTCTATTGTTATATTTCGTTATCCAATAAATTCTTACCTTATTGGACAATTCATTCCTTTTTGTCTTGCCTCACTTGTATTTTCCTCGTGTCTATTATTTTATCTCTACCCTGGGTTTTTCACTTATCACCTCAACCAATGATCGCTCTTGAACATCTAGCAATTCCCATATCATTAGCTTTTGCTATAACCCTTAAATATCAATTCCGCAAGAATTCTAATTCTACAGCCACAAGAATTATTCTTTCAGATGCCTAATAACTACCGCACCTGACCGATTTGTGGCGGGAGACAGCGACGATTTTTGGCCAGCAATGACTTACAATCAAATTACCACCAAGCGCCTACCCGGCGACAGATACGCTTTTAGGTTAGGCCTTAAAAATATAATTCAAAGGAGAAATCAAAATGAAATGTCCAATATGCAATGTTGATCTTGAAAGCTCAAATTACAGGGGTATTTGTGTTGAAAAATGCCCTAGTTGTGAGGGAATTTGGCTGGATATTGATGAATTGGATCAATTAGAAGACAAAGCGTTTGATCTGGATGAATTGAAAGGCAATGTTATTTTCTCAAGTTCGCCAACAAATCTACAATGCCCTAAATGTGGTTCCGATCTCAAACGTTTTAAGTATCGACTGCATGATTTACAACTTGAATTTTGTGAAAAACAGCATGGCTACTGGCTTGATAAAGAAGAGGAAAGAAAAATAATCAAGTTAATGAATGAGCGAAAAATGGATATGCAAAGAAAACATAAAGCTGAACAAGAGTGGGATGAATTCCTCGAAGATCTAAAATCACCCACTTTCTTCCAAAAGCTCAAAACTCTCTTGTCATGAATTTGGACAAGATCGATATTAATTTTCCAGGCAGCGCCCTAACCCCAGATCCACCTCACCAAAAGGGTGCACACCGTGGACTGGGCAAAGCCCATGCAGCGGGGGCCAGCGGCGCTTTTGCAAGTAATTGATTACAATCAAGATAAGGGCTAATTGCCAACCCGGGGGCTCAAGCCCGGATGACCGCGATCCATTCATCTGGAATGATGCTTCGCTCCCCTACCGGGCACTCCGTGAAGCTTTTACGTTAGGTGCTTGTAAGTTGCTATAGGTAAGGATAAAAGATTAATTTCGCACGTTGCCTATTTAAGGAAAGATTCTTATGAAAAAAAATCAAATTTTTGGAGCACTGTTAGTCGGTTTGTTTTCTGTTCTTGCACAAATTGCTGTGTTTTTTGTGCGCTTTGGAAAATGGAACACACCTTCCACTGTATTAGATTACATCCTGTTCTTTGTAGCAGGTACTTTGGGCGGTTTGATTTTGATCTATTTTCTAAATCGCCAAAATTCAAAAACAGCCTGGTCTGTAACATTGCTCGCTTTTCTGCTGGCCTCGCCTATGGCTTTGTTCATGATGATCAGCAGCGGTTTACTCGGCTCCATTGGCGTGTTGATTTTCCCACAAATTCCCTGGGCGTTGTTTGCATGGCTGGGGGGGCTGGTGGGAAATTACTTGGGGAAGAAATAATTATTGTTTCATATCCAAATTTTATTTGTTTTTTGGCGCACTAAAAAATATGATTTTTGCCAACAGGTCATCAAGTACAACCGCACCTAAACCCCGCTGTATGGGACTGGGTACACTACATCTTTGCGGCGGGCGGGTACGCGGCGATTTTGAGCTATTTAGGATTTATTAAACCCATCACCAGAAACCAGCCAGGCAACCCACAAGTTCTTACATTGTGCTGCTTAAACTGATAAAATCCAAAATATGATAAACCTTCTATACGGAATAAAAGAACAAAGATATTTAGTGTTAATTGTCTTCTTTTTTTTAATGGTATCTACTGCTTGCAATCCGAATGTGGCGAATGTGGAACTGGAATCGACCGGTGATTTGATAAAAGAAATGACAAGAACATCAACTTCCGAACCAACAACTACGCCTACAGTATCAGCCACCATAACACCTACCAAGACACCAACGGTTTTTAATCCGGAAATGGAATTGAATAATATTGTTGTGAAATCTCAAGCTGAAAAAATTGCTCAATTGGTCGGCGATTATGATAACCAACGTAAAGAACCCACTCAAAATCGTTCAGATGAACAGTATCAGTTGAGTCGAACAGACCTTGGTATCCCTTTTCAACACAACGATCGAATTTACATTCTTTTTGGGGACGCCTGGAATCCGCCAGATGATCCGATCGCGTATACAACCGATAGGAATCCGGAGGATGGGCTTGAATTAGTGTTTCTCGAAAACGAATTGGGGCGATATCGTCCAATCCAAATCCCTGGTGTCAGTTTAGGCGCATTTGAAGTCCCAACTGAAGGCATAAGTATCGACAGCAGAATGATTATCTATGCGACAACCGATCATAGTGATCAGGTTGTGATGGGGCGTTCTGTTGTTGCTGTATCTGATGATGATGGTACTACATTTAGCTATTTATATGATTTCTCAACAGAACATTTCATCAATATTTCGATCGTGAAAACCGACGAAACAATCGCGGAGGGTTTTCCAGAACCCGATCAGAGCGGTTTAGCGATATTTGGCTCTGGCACCTATCGGGAGAGTGATGTACGATTGGCATTTCAAACCGCAGCGCAGATCGAAAACCCGGATGAAATCCAATACTTTGCTGGCCTAAATGAGCAAAACCAACCAAGATGGAGTGAATTTGAGGAAGATGCTCGAGCACTTTTCCATCAGCCTTGTGTTGGGGAATTTTCAGTGTCCTACAATCCATTTATCCAAAAATGGATTATGCTTTACAATTGTGGCCTTGAAAATTCTCGAGGCATCAATTTAAGAACTGCCAATAAAGCCTGGGGACCCTGGTCAGACCCCATCATCGTTTTTGATCCCTGGGATGATGATGGGTATTGCAATTTTATCCATGCCAATTGGGAGTATGAAAATTGTGATGATGTTCACGATGAAGGGAGAGAAAACGAGTGGGGCGGCGAATACGGCCCATATCAATTTGAAGAATTGACAGTTGGCAATCGTTCCAGCACAACGATTTATTTCACGATGTCCACTTGGAACCCATACACCGTCGTATTGATGAAGGCGACTTTAGAAAAGCAATAAATCGGATCAGGTTTTTGGTAGCAGCAGGCGGCAGAACTCGAAATGAAGCGGACCAGGCTAAACGCCCGGAGGGTACGCGGCCGAAATCACTCAGTGCCGGAGAAAGGCAGCGATTTTGAGCCAATTAGGCATTAATCAAACCACCATCTGGAGTCAACCCGGTACCCCTGAGCTCTTACGTTAGACGCCACTAATTTCTATTATGAACAAAGAAAACGAGAAACCTATCGCTCAAGAAGCGTATGACGAGATGGCAAAATCATATGCTGAGCTTGTAGATAGAAAACCTCACAATGCATATTACGAACGCCCAGCTACATGTTCCTTACTTCCAGATCCAAAGGGAAAGAGGATTCTTGATGCGGGATGTGGACCTGGCGTCTATGCAGAGCTGCTAACAGAGAATGGTGCATAGGTTGTAGCCATCGATGCAAATCAGAAAATGGTTCAACTGGCTAAGGAAAGACTTGGAGATCGCGCCCTGGTAATATTGGCCAGTCTCGACCAACCGTTATTATTCTTTGCTGATTCCTGAGTGGGAAAGGCCCATGCGGCCGCGGTCAGCGGCGATTTTCTATAAAAATATGTTTAAATTCAAATTATGGAGTGACTGCCAGCCTGGCCGATCCATTCATATTGAAAAATATACTCATTCACCTCCCGCAAGCATCATCCCCAGCTCCAAGGAGAACTCATGAAAGACCACCGCCTTTCCACCCTGCAAAGATGTTGCTGCGCTCTGATCCTGATTTGGGTCCTCGCTGGATGCGCGACCTTACCAGCCAGCACGGAACCACAAGTCGACCCGAAATCTACCCAAACTCCCCCGCCCACGCTCCAGGCTACCGCTACCCCGGCTTTCTCCGCCACCCCCACCTCAACTGCTGCACCATCCCCCACCGTTACCCCGTCCCCCACCGCAACCCCTTTCGTCTGCCGAGAATTTCAGGAGTCCGTCGCTTTGCTGGTGGAGGAGATCTATCTGCAGCCGCTGAAGGCGGAGCTGGACCAGTTCACAAGGGATCTCTGCCAGGATGGATACCAGGCGATTCTTCATCCAGTGGGATCAGAAACGCCCCAGGAAATACGGGGCTATTTGCAAGAGCTCTACTTCGAGCAGACGGATGAAACCCTGGCCGGGGCGATCCTGATCGGCGACATCCCCAACCCCTATCTGCAGATCCGAGTGGACTACCTCGGAGATAGATCACCCCGGTATGACGAGCTGATCTCGCTGTGGTACTACAGCGACCTGGACGGGGAATTTGCCCTGTCCGACGATTACCAACCCCTCGATGGCCAGGAACCGCTGGGTGAGCCCATATTTGACATCCACCCGGAGCAAATGGAATGGGAAATCTGGGTCAGTGTTCTGCCGCCTTATCTGGGGGATGTGAATGAAACGGTCAGCGCCCTGGAACGCTATTTTAAAAAGAATCATGCCTACCGGGTAGGGGAGATTGATCTTCCCAGAAGGTACATCTATGTCACCCACTACGAAGCCACCACGCAGGAAGACCATGATGAATTCGTATATCATCTGCTGGAGGGAAACCTGAACTGGTCCGCCTTGAAAGGGGATGGAGAACCGCTGCTGTTTTTCAACAGCGAGCCTGGAGGGCTGTCGGAAATGGAGGGCTACCAGGCGATCAGCGAGGGGCAGGCGGATGTCGCAGTGGTCATCGGCCACGGCAATGTGGGATCGGTATTGAAAATCAACAATCCCTGGTTGGAGGCCAATCAAATGCAGACCAACTTCCTCTGGACCCACAGCTGCTCGGTGGGGAATCTCGACAATCAATATAACATCCTCAGCCAGATCACCTATCATCCCCACAGCCTGGTCCTTTTTACGTCCGGAAACACCTGTGATGCTGGTGGATTTGGGATCAATCAGAACGATCCCGGGACTACCACGCTGGCTGTCGAACTGAGCCAGGGAGCCACCCTGGGGGAAGCCATCTTGAAGCTCACCAATACCCCCCTGGTAAACAATAGCGCTCGCAATCCAGAACTGGTTTTTGGACCTAAAATCTACTTCGGAGATTTGACTTTACGACTCAGAGGGGTGAAACCCTGACGTTGAAAAAGTCCTCTATAAGGGGAACTTTTTATGAACTTTGATACGGATTCCCTTTCCTGCCCCATTCACGAAGGAGCCCCAGCAAATCCAAGCTGATCTGGTGGGATTATTTTCTTCCGGGCAGGTCGTCCTCCCGATCGCCTCTCCCTTTATTCATTTCCACTCCATTTATTTGTTTCTTAATCTATAATCAATCTCAGCTGGTCCCGGCGGCAGATGAGCCCATCCATTAGAACAAGCTACTCATATTCTTATGACTGAATGGAATTCTGAAACAGCAGAGTGGTACGCAGCAAATTATGGCGATTACCCCACCAATAGATTGGCTGTTGAGCAGCTGGATTTACCAGATCATTCCACAATCGTTGATGTGGGCTGCGGCACTGGTTCTGCTCTTCGTTATGCAGCGGCTAAGGTTAAAAATGGAAATTTAATTGGGATTGACCCGGTCCCGAGAATGATCAA
Source organism: Anaerolineales bacterium (assembly GCA_018335275.1). Classification (GTDB taxonomy): domain Bacteria; phylum Chloroflexota; class Anaerolineae; order Anaerolineales; family UBA11858; genus B10-G9. The sequence continues at coordinate 21,397 of JAGXKM010000025.1, forward strand.
GATCGCAAAAGACTCAACAAAAGAGAACAAGATTGGTTATCAGATCCATTTCAGGGTTGGATCTGCAGAAAATTTGCCTGCAGAGGATTCCATCGCAGATCTTGTCTTGGCTTTTGACTCCATTGATCATTGGCAAGATGTTCAAAAAGGGCTGAATGAGATTCTGCGAATCCTCAAGTCCAAAGGCAATTTCATCATTGTGAAGGATTTAAGCGTTCCCAGGGCAAAAAAGGATCTCAACACCCTCAAGCAAAAATTAGCTGCTGCAGGATTTGATGTGGACAAAAAGGAAATCATTAACACAGACGAGGTTAGTTTTTCTTTTTGGAAATGTATTGTGAAATCATGAAAATCTATTGTGGAACAGCGGCGCTTTTAGGCGATTAGGTGTTTACAATCAAATTATCGGCGTACGCCAAACCAGCGGCAGGTGAGCTTCTATGCTGGGAACCTATTAAAAACTTAAAAAACTCAAGGAAAGGAGATTCCCGTGGTCATGATCATAGTTAGTATTTTCTTATGGCTTCATGGAGTTGTTCATCTGCTGTATTTTGGCCACAGTCAAAAACTCTTCGAACTTCAACAGGTCTGATTTGGCCAGAAAATTCTTGGCTTTTTTCTAGTTTAATGAATGGAGATAAAACCAGGTTGATTGCCAGCGCTTTTATGTTAATATCTGCCATTGTTTTTATATTTACTGGTACTGGATTATTCCTCAAGCAAACTTGGTGGCGAGCGATATTTATTTTCGCGATCGCTTTTTCTTCCCTGGCTTATTTAATCTTTTGGAATGGGAAATTGGAGCAGCTCCCGGATCAAGGTTTTATTGGCATCCTAATAAACCTTTCTCTACTATTTTTCATCCTTATTCTAAAATGGCCCACTCTTCAACTATAAAGCACTAAATTCCGCGTGTGATCCAAACCCACGCTGCACTACATCTGTTTGGCGCGCACCTTAGACCTCCTCCCATTACAGCGCCAATCATACGTAATCAAATGTCTTAATCCGGCAATAATAGTTAGGGATATACCGCCAGAGATTGGGAGGAAGCGCAGGGGCCACACAAGCCGATGATAAAATCAATCGTAACTACACAATGGAGGAAGATATGGCAGAAATAGAATATGTGAGATTGGGAAAGAACGGCGTTCTGGTAAGCAACTTATGTCTGGGCACGATGAACTTTGGCTGGCACACTTCGGTAGAAGACAGCTTCGCGATTATGGACCGGGCCCTGGAACTGGGGATCAATTTTATTGACACAGCGGATGTTTACGGCTGGGAAAAGGAGCACGGATATACCGAAGAGATCATCGGCAAATGGCTTTCCCAGGGCGGCGGCCGCCGTGAGGCTATCGTCCTGGCAACCAAAGTTTACAATCCAGTCACCCGGGAAGACAATCTCCCCGAAGTAAACAGCGACGGCCGCAGTTTGTCCGCTTACAAAATCAAGAAACATGTAGAAGGCAGCCTGACCCGCCTGCAAACGGATTGGATCGATCTGTATCAGATGCACCATATTGATCGAAATCTGTCCTGGGCTGAAACCTGGCAGGCATTTGGCAGCCTGGTAACGCAGGGGAAAATTGTCTACGTTGGGTCGAGCAATTTCGCAGGCTGGGACATCGCCACTGCCAACCAGGAAGCTTCCAAGCGGGGCATGCTGGGCTTGGTGAGTGAACAAAGCACATATCATCTCAACAACCGCATGATTGAGTTAGAGGTCATCCCGGCCTGCCGCCATTATGGTTTAGGCCTCATTCCCTGGAGCCCCCTGGATGGCGGGCTGCTGGCTGGCGCTCTGGAGAAACATGAAGCGGGACGAAGGGGCAATCCTGACTTTGAAAAGCGGGTTGAAGAAAACCGTGAAACCTTGGAAGCCTATGAAAGCTTATGCCGCGACCTGGGGCATCCACCCGCAGAGGTTGCCTTGGCGTGGCTGCTTCATAACCCTGTTGTGACAGCGCCGATCATCGGGCCCAGGAATATTGAACAGCTTGAGAGTGCAGTAAACGCCACAGAGATTTCTCTGGACGATGAGACTCTCTCCAAACTCGATGAACTATTCCCCGGGCCGGGAGGGGAGGCTCCTAAAGCCTATGCCTGGTAAATGGAATATTGATTTCCATCGCCAGCAATGTCCTATACCCAACTGCAGCTGAAGTCACAAAACAGCTGTTGGACGAGATCTCCAGGTCATGCTGATCAGGCTGGATAGCATTTCCAATTTTTTATAGTAGAGATGGTGAAACAATTAATCTAGAGCATCTGGAAGAAAAAATGCCAGAAGGTTTACCAAAATGCAAGTCCATATACGCAGATCCAATGATACCGATTTACAAGCAATCTGTAATACTGTCAGCGCTGCATTTGATGAATCAGAGCACGAAGAAAAGGAAATCGCGAATCTGGTTTTAGATTTGTTAGCAGATCCAACCACTAAACCTTTCTTATCTCTTGTCGCTTTCGCAGAGGAAACTATTGTTGGATATATCCTTTTTACGAAAGTTCATATTATGAATTCCGGCCAGGACGTTTCTGCATCCATCCTTGCTCCTCTGGCGGTAAAACCTGTTTATCAAAATATGGGTATCGGAAGCTTGCTGGTCAACGAAGGCATAAAACAGCTTAAGGATATGGGATTTGAGCTTGTGTTTGTGCTGGGCCATCCCACCTACTATCCAAAATTTGGTTTTATACCTGCCGGAAAAGAGGGCTTTGAAGCTCCCTATTCCATATCACAAGAACATGCCGATGCCTGGATGGTAAAAGAGCTTAAACCAGGAACCATTGAAAACACGAGCGGAAAAGTGAAATGCGCTGACACGCTCAATGAACCAAAATACTGGTAGACGGATCATCCCGCTTCACCTCACCAAAAAGGTTCGCCAGGATGCTTCACTAAGCACAATGTGGGACGACCGCAGCGCTCCTTGCATCGCAGCCCTTTGAGATTTTTGGTATACTTGTTCCGCGGGGCAGCACTGCTTACCCGGCACTGCAGCTCAGCTTCTCGTCAACCGGGAAGGTTGTGAACTACCCGGGGAATCAGGGGGTTGATGCTGGCTCACTCATCAGACGACACCTGCTTGTTTGAAAAGAAAAATCCCTCACCAGCTGTGAGGGGGCTGTAAGGATCAGGTTTGGATTAATCACAAAGGTGGAAAGTTATGCGAAAAATCAATACATCCATCCTCTCGGAAGATGAATGCTGGGGAGTTCAAATCAACGGCCTGCAGCACTGCCAGGCGAACTGCAAGTGGGTCGGGATCAGCGCCTGTGAAGGCCAGAATATACGGTCCACCGGATACAACTCAAAAGGTTACAGGGTTGGAGAAAACGGGATGGTGCCCGAAGACTACAACCCTGCCTACGATCAAACGCGTGTTTTGGAGTAAGAGAAGATTGACCTCAGACTTCCGCCAGGGTCTTCTTCATGTATTGAACCCGTTCAAAGGCAGCTTGATTTTCAGAGTCTCTGCTTAACTTCCCCTGGAATTGACCAATTGAAGAATAATGCTGCTCCTGACCCCAGCTTGCCAGGTCAGAGATCAATGTTTCCAGGTAATCCAGGCCGTTTTTATAGAGGGTGGTGCAAACCTGAACCGCATCCGCACCGGCCAGCAGGTGTTTGACAACCCCCTCGGCCGTGTGGATCCCCGTGTTCCCTGCCAGATCACAGCTGACCCGGTTGGAAAGCAGTGAAACCCACCGCAGGGGCTCGGTCATCTCCTCCGGGCTGCTGAATTTACTGCCCCGGACGATCCGTTCTTTTTCGATGTCAATATCCGGTTGGAAAAACCGGTTGAAAAGCACCACGGCATCCGCGCCGGCCCTTTCCAGCTGCTGCACCAGGCGGTAAGGATTGGTAAACATCGGGCCGAGCTTCACGGCCACCGGCACCTGGACATATTTCTTGACCTCGGTGACGATCTCGACATACCTGTCCTCGATTTCCTGACTGGTGAGCTCAGGGTCAAAGGGGCTGATGGAAATGTTCAACTCCAGGCCGTCGATGCCCGCATCTTCCAAAGCAGAGGCAAACCGGGGCCATTCATGCGGAGTGTTGCAGTTAATGCTTCCGATAATGGGAACCGAGGTCTGGCTTTTCGATCCCTCGATCAAGGTCAGATACTCATTTACCCCCTGCTCTTTGGCATGGGAATTGATGAAATCGACGGCTTCGGGAAACCAGAAATACTGCTCATCCTGATCCAGCAAGCGATCCGTGTCCGCCAGCAGCTGCTCTTCAAACAGGGATTTCAAGACAACCGCCCCTGCCCCATGTTCAGCAGCTTTTTTGACGGTGTTCAGATTGCTGGTCAGTTGAGAACTGCTGACGATGATCGGGTTTTCAAGTTCCAACCCCATATAGGTTACGGAGAGATCCACGATATTTTTTCCTCCTTATTCAACATGTTTTCAGTCGTTCTTGCGAGGCCAGGGCCGGTTGGGGATCTTCCAGGATGTTTTGCAAATAAGGCTCAGCCTTTTCCAGGTTATCCCGGGCCGGCTCCGTTAACCCCTCTTTCAGATCCCACTCATACCCTTTGATGTGCAGCAGCAGCGCCCGGGGCTGGGAATCAAATAGCTCCCGGCAGAGTTTGACGATGTAATCCGGTGACGCGGCATGGGTGGTGAAGGAAAGCTTCCCGCTGCCATCCACCTCCGTGAGGCAAAAATCATCAATGTCCTCTCGGGACGCATCCACAAAGATCACTAAATCCTTGTCCGAAATGGCTTCCGCATCCTCGATGTTCAACTGGTAATTATTCTCGAAGCTGATCCCCGTGAGCTGCCTTTCCGCTGCCCAGGATTCCAGCTTTTCCACCAGGGCCACGCCCAACCCATCATCCTGCCTCCCGGGATTGCCGTAGCCGTAGACCAGGATCTGCATGAAATCCTTCAGGTCCTTTTCCTATCGATCAGTTGATCTTGGGCATCGTACAAGGACAGTTCCAGGGGCATCTGACCCAGTGCATGGGTGGCACAGCTCAAACAGGGATCATAGGCCCTGATGGCAACTTCTACCGCATTCAGCATGGGCTCGGTGATCTCCGCCT
>JAGXKM010000127.1 GCA_018335275.1 Anaerolineales bacterium
TCAGGGGGAATGGAGATGGGAATGCCGTCTGCCAGTTTGACCATTTCCGGGTAGCTGACCCAATAAGGAGCGAGCAGGATGACCTCATCGCCGGGGTTGAGAATGGAGTAAAGGAGATTGTAAAGGGATTGTTTCGCGCCCGCCGTGACGATGATATTTTCCAGGGCTGGAGTGCGCCCGTAATATTTTTTTGTATAGCTTTGTATGTTTTCCTTCAGAGAGGGAAGGCCGGCCGTGGGGCCGTATTTTATCTGCCGCGAGTTGAGTTTGTTTTGAGAGTATTGGACCGCGCTCCGCGGGGCATCATTCAGGGGTTCACCAATGCCGAGATGGATGATAGATTTCCCAGATCTCTCTAATTTCTGCGCCTTCTCGTTTAGGGAAAGGGTCGGTGAGCGGCTGATTTGGCGGGCCTTTTTACTGATATTCATCTGGAAAAAGTGTTCCTTTACGGTTGCGTGATGATTGGATAGAAACGGTATTGGGCGTGTGATGTGGAGCCTGATAATTGAAGAGGGGGTGCATCAGGTGGTGTGGGTGACTTTAGTCAGGCCTCTTGGTTGATCCGGGTCAAAACCCTTCTCTTTTGCCAGTTGATGGCAGAACAGTTGAGCAGGCTGGATACCCACAATGGGCGTGAGCCATTCCGGGATGCCCGCAGGGAGGGGGAGAGGTGTGTTCGCCAAATCAAGCGCTTCCTGTTTGTTGGATATTAAAAACAGGTCGATTTCATGTTCCGCTTTGAGTTCAGCGAGCAGCGTGAACATGTCTTTGTAAACAGCGCCTTGCGGGGCAATGGCGAACACAGGGAACCCCGCACTCACCATTGCGACAGGCCCATGTTGAAAATCAGCGGAGGAGTACGGTTCTGCCATGACGTAAGTGAGTTCTTTCAACTTCAGGGACCATTCATACGCGGTGGCGTAGTTAAACCCGCGGCCAAGGACCACACATTGGTCCATGTACCGGTAGCGCGGCACCGCGTTTATCATCAGGGAATTATTTGCCAGGATCTTAGAAGACCAGGCAGGGAGAGATTCGATTTCATTCCAGCGATTCTGATCGTTCTGCCAGGCTGCTGAGAGCATGGCGATGGTCTGCAGTTGAGCCGTGTACGTTTTGCTGGCAGCCACCGCTTTTTCTGTCCCGGCATGGATGTCGATCACATAGTCAGAAACATCGGCCAGAGGAGAGTCCACTTTATTTGTAATCGCTAATGTACGGCAGCCTTGTTTTTTGCCCTCCGCCACGACCGCTAAAATATCCGGTGATTGACCGGATTGTGAGATGCCCATCACCAATTTATCTTTGAGATCGGGGGGCTGTTTGTAAAGGCTGAACAGAGATGGGGTCGCCAATGTGACGGGGATCCTGTTGAACGCACCCCAGACATATTTCGCATATCGGGCTGCGTTGTCGGATGTTCCTCTGGCAGCTATGAAAACGTCCTTTACAGGACCGATCTCCTGAAGCATAGCTGGGATCTTTTCCCGGTTAGCGCGGTACATTTCATCGAGAATCTCCGGCTGTTCGTGAATTTCTTCGTATAGGGACATATCTACTCCGTGCTCACTCTGGATATTTTTGCCCCCAAACTGCTTAATTTCTCATCAATTCGCTCATATCCTCTGTCAATCTGACCCACATTGCGGATCACAGACGTGCCCTGGGCCGCGAGGGCTGCCAGAACGAGCGCTAAACCAGCCCTGATATCTGGGCTGTCCACGTTGCCGCTGATCAGCTCTGAAGGCCCATTGACGATGCAGCGGTGCGGGTCACAAAGCACGATTTGGGCACCCATTCCAGTTAGTTTATCTGTGAAATACATCCGCCCCTCATACATCCAGTCGTGAAAAAGCACATTTCCTTCTGACTGGGTGGCGATCACGATGGCGATGCTCATCAGATCTGATGGGAAGGCGGGCCAGGGCATGACGCTGATTTCTGGGATCCCGCCCCGGAAGTCAGTTTTCATCGTCATCCGTTGTCGGGAGGGAACATGGATGTCCTTTCCTTCCACATCCCAGTGTACCCCCAGACAATCGAAGACGAGTTCAATCATATCGAGATATTGAGGTCCCGCGTCTTTGATGGTGATTTCTCCCCCGGTCACAACCGCCGCGCCTATCAAACTGACCACTTCCATGTAGTCAGGGCCAACCGTGTATTCTCCACCGTCTAATGACGGCACCCCGGTGATATGCAGGACATTGGAGCCTACTTGTTCAATCTGAGCTCCCAAAGAATTCAGGAAACGGCATAATTCCTGAACGTGCGGTTCTGAGGCAGCGTTGCGAAGGATGGTTTTCCCCGATGCTGTGACAGCCGCCATGATTGCATTCTCTGTGGCGGTTACGCTAGCTTCATCCAGGAGGATCTCATTTCCCTGTAAACCTTCCGTAAAAAAGGTAAAGACTTTATCCTTTTTTTGAAAATTAGCTTCTACCCCCAGGGATTCCAGGGCCAGGATATGGGTGTCAATCCTCCGGCGCCCGATCACGTCTCCTCCCGGAGGGGGGAGGATGAGTCTTCCTTCTCTGGCAGACATGGGGCCGGCCAGGAGCACCGAAGCGCGTATACGACTGCATAGAACAGGATCCAAGGATTGTGTTTTTACATTTTTGGCATGCAGTTTCCAGGAATGATTTTTGAGGTGGGTGATTTCTACACCTAAACTGGACAAAAGGCCCCGCATGGTCTTCACATCATTGATCTCAGGCACATTATGCAGGACCACGGGTTGGTCCGTCAATAAACAGGCGGAAAGTAGAGGGAGAGCCGCGTTTTTATTTCCTGAGGGCGTGACTTCTCCCTGTAAAGGGATTCCACCTTGAATGATGAATTTATCCATGACTGACCGCCTTTGAAAGGTGTAACAGAATTTGCCCAAGAGATTGTAGCGTTTTTTAGGGACTTTGAAAAGATGAGCCTTTGTTTGCAAGGCGAATGCGCAGGCGTTCTCCCCGTTTGAGACCTAAGATCTCAGCCGCGGAAGCCTGGTTGGATACAATTTCAATCAACCCTGTGCTACCTACCACGGCTGCACAGCTATTTTTCTTTACATCCGCAAAAGTGTTTATCAGAGGCAGCTTTTCACCGCCGGGGAGGATGACTTGAAGATCCGAAGCTGCGATTTCGAAATGCGGAATTGAACCCAGCCAGGCGTTAAATTTCAATATCCCTGATGAGGTCTTGTTGAATCTCCCTAAACTCGTGAGCACATTTCCAAAGCGGTCGTGCGTGAGCACTTCACCGACCAGGAATTCTCCTTGCTGCTTCAGCGTAGGTCTGGGTAGCTGGACCAAATCGGATACCTGGGATCCAAATTCAGGCCCTTTGATCCCTGCTGCAGCATGAGCCGCTGCAGGCGCAAAGATATCCCGGCCGTGAAAAGTTGCACTCTGAGCATGATACTGGTATCTGGTATTCGTCAACTGCCAAGCTTTTGACTCGGGGCTGGTAAGGTAGCTGAAGATCCCATTATCTGGACCAATGAAAATGCGGTCATGAGCTTCAAGGCAGATCGCTTTGCGGTCGGTCCCAACGCCTGGATCGATGACGGTCAAAAAAACACTAGCCTCGGGGAAGTGGGAGTATGCCTGCCAGAGCAAAAGGGCTCCCCGCTGGATGTCACCTGGATCAACCTGGTGAGTGAGATCAATTTGCTGCGCCCGGGGAGAGATCTGAGCGATAACCCCTTTCATGATGGCCACAAACGGGTCTGCTTCACCGAAGTCGGTCAGGATCACAATGGGGGGGTGGGGCATGCTTCCTCCACGAGGTGTAAAACGCTGTAGATGAATTATAATACGGGTATGCTTTCTTTACTATGGGTGACAGGTTTGGGTTGGATAAGCGGCGTTGTGGTCAATTACCTGGCGGATGCGCTCCCCCGGACAAGGACGTTTTCCCAGCCTGCTTGCGAAAATTGCGGCGAACAGAAATCCTGGATTACGATCTTCTGGCCAGATCGATGTGATCAATGCGGCAGAGGAGGAACGGCACGGACCTGGATTGTCTTTTCCACAGGATTGATCGTCTCCCACATCTTATGGCAGTATCCACCAGACAGGTTAGGTTATTATATCGGTATGCTGTGGATGACGTATTTTGGGTTGGTGGCTGTGATTGATATTGAACATAGGTTAATCCTTCACCCCATCAGCCTGGTCGGGGGAGCAATGGCGCTGATCCAGGGAATGATATTACATGGTTGGGAAAGGACGCTCAAAGGGGGCGCGCTGGGTTTCCTGATCATGTTAGCGTTTTATTTTTTCGGCATCTGGTTTGTGAGAATATTATCTCGTCACAGAGGGGAAGAGAGCGATGAAGTGGGGCTGGGGTTCGGCGATGTAAACTTGGCAGGGGTGATAGGTTTGCTCCTCGGCTGGCCTGGAGTATTGGCTGGGTTGGTGATCGCTATCTTACTGGGGGGAGCAGCCAGTGGATTATATATGTTAGGTAAGTTACTCGGAAAACGATATACTCCTTTTGATTCCCTGCCCTATGGGCCCTTTTTGCTTCTCAGTGTGATTTACTTGTTGTATATAGCAGGGTGATGGGGGAAATAGTTTGTCTTAGGAGAACCATTATCAGATAAAACCCCTTTCCCTGGGAAATCTCACGCCCTTGAAAAAGGGGTGCAGATACACTTTCCCTTCTTCAAAAAAAAAGAGATTCTGATCAAAAACACCTTTCAATTTTGTAAGAAATCTATTTCCCCCTTTGAATAGTTCAGGCCCAGATTACATATTTGTTATGACCTGTTTCGCTTTCCGGGAAAATGGGTAATAATCTACATACGCTTATGACAATATAAACGACGAAAAGGAAATGTAGGTGTGGAGCTGATGATGGAGAAATTGAGAGGGAAAAATCCAAACCTGGAAAAGAGCCAAAAAGGGCAGGGCATGGTCGAGTTTGCTATGGTTTTCCCTTTCCTCCTGCTTCTTACCTTAGGTGTCATCCAGTTTGGATGGATGTTGTTCTCTTATTCCGCAGTGGTATCCGCCAGTAGAGAAGGATCCCGTTACGGCGCAGCCATCCAGGATATTGGTGGGGGGATCCCGCAGTATGAGGATTGTGACGGCATCAAGGGTGCCGCGCTG
>JAGXKM010000128.1 GCA_018335275.1 Anaerolineales bacterium
AAAAATCATAATAAATATTCAGGAGGTCTGGTATGGCAGTCGAGAGTTATCCGAAATTGTTTGAAAACGTCAAGAAATCCATGGGTGAATATGGGAAAGCCAACCCGGAGATCATGGAAGGGTTCCAGAAACTGCACAAAGCCGCGGCTACGGACAGCGCCCTGAGTGCCAAGGTCAAGGAATTGATCGCTCTGGCTATCGGCATCACGGTGCGCTGTGATGGATGCATCGCTTTCCACGTGCATGATGCCCTGGAAGCTGGCGCCAGCAAGGACGAGATCGTGGACGCCATCGGCGTGGCGATCATGATGGGAGGCGGACCGTCCGTCGTCTATGGTTCAGCAGCTCTGGAAGCTTTGACCCATTTCCAGAAGGAAAAGTAAAACAAAATTTCATGAAATAATACACTTTACCGGTTTCTGGAGATGCCGCTGCCAGCCAGCGGCATCTCTGTTTAAAAGGGCCCAATCCCCGGCGTGAAGGATGCGCTGCTGTATCCGGAAAACGTGAGGGGCCATCAAGAAAGGGGTGAGAACCTTTCAAGATTGTTAAGTGGGCGAGCCGGGAAAAGTTAAAGTTGTAAGGTTGGAGGGTTATTTGCCCCAAATTCATCGGTCCTTGCTATAATGGGAGCAGATTGATGGAGGTTGCGCTAGTGTAGCTTCTCCCCTTCATGGTCGCGCAAGGTATACATTTATCCCTGAGTTTTTATGTTTTCAAATAAGGACCATGAGCAATGTTAGACAGGAGAGTGCAGCGTGGAAAACCTTCTCAAGCTTGAAGAGTATTTTCCTGGGGGGGAATTGATGGGTGGCATTGAATTAGCCAATCGTATGGATTGGGGTCTTTCCCTGCAGCTGTCCGGGGAGGATTGGGTGGTTTCCAGTGGAGGTGAACCGATCTATACGACGGATTGTAAAGAGTCGCTCCAATCTTTTGTATACGGTTTGGGTTTGGCATATGCTGTCTTGCCCAGGAAATTATTCGATGAGCTCGTGGATGACGTGAGGAATTTATAAGGAACCGTCCCGGGCGGCGGGGCAATTTCCCTATGTACCTCTTTTATAGGTATGTCATGAACCCCGGGGTTTTTCTTGGGTCCTGTCTTGATGAACTGAGACGATCAAGCAACCGGCGCTTTAACCGCGCCGGTTTTTGTTATCGGGGACCGGGGTGGAGGGGAATCACCGCAGTGCGCCGTTTGTGCTATACTGCTTTAATACAGCATTTTCCCGTTCCTTCCCTTCATTCCTGATGGTTTGCCCAACTTTGAGCTCCTTTATGGGAGGATGGGCTTTGGATCGGGGATTCCATTCTCTGCTCAGGCCTTTATCCGTGAAAATTTATTAAAGCAAGTGCTCGTTTCGTACAGATTATTTTCAAACACCGGCTGTGAAAGGCTCCCCTGGAGAGTTGTATGTATGCTGTGATCCTTGCTGTTTTCTTTTTAATCGTGATGTCCGTCTGGACGCTGTGGCAGGTGCGCCGGGATTTTGAGGAGAGGGAGTCCCTGAAACCCGAAACTGTGGCCGGTGTGCTGGCATTTTACACGCTTCATCTGGCCATCGAACTGATCGCAGCCTGGGCCAGGTTGTGGCCTTATCAAGGTTTCCAAACTGGATCGGTGATCCTCGGCCTCATCTTCTGCCTTTCGGGCGGGGTCTTTCTCGCCCTGGGGACCCTGCACATGGAAAACTTCCAACAGATATCCGGGATCAAAACCGGAGAATTAATCACGTCCGGGATTTACCGCTGGAGCAGACACCCCCAGAATCTGGGATGGGGGTTGTTTCTGGTGGGGGCTGGATTTTTGAGCCGATCTTTGCTGGCTCTGCTCCTCTCCGCCGTTTTCTGGGTCATGCTCGTGGCTTATGTTCCCATAGAAGAGGCCTACCTGGAAGAAATCCACGGTGAGGAATACCGGCAGTATCAAGAGAGGACGAACCGTTACCTTGGACTGCCCATGAGAGACCGTGATGGCGATAAGGATAGCTGAATGTCTGGACCGGGAAAGCGGGTAATATTTCCCTCAGCAAGAAGGTGTTTTTCATATGTTTCAAACGATAAAGTCCATCTGGCGGCCCGGCGCGTACCACCGCAGGCCGGGCCAGGACACTTATTTTGAGGGCTGGTATGTGAAGGTCGTCAGCCCGGATTTGGCCCAGCGCTGGGCTTTGATCCCGGGTGTGTTTCACCACCCAGATCCGGACCGGGCTCACGCCTTCCTGCAGGTGCTGAATGGATCCACCAGCCGGGTGGATTATCATCGGTTTTCGCTGGAGCGTTTTCAGGCTTCTGGAGCCGGATTTGATCTTGAAGTTGCCGGGAACCATTTCCATCCGGGAGGGTGTGAACTGGACCTGAAAGAAGAGCAGGGGCACCACCTGGAAGGGGAGCTGCGTTTCGGGGACCTGGCCCCTTGGCCGGTGCGTTTGACATCGCCCGGCGTGATGGGCCCCTACGCTTTTATACCTTTCATGCAGACTTACCACGGTGTGTTGAGCCTGGATCATGCTGTCGACGGGAAGCTGGCCATTGATGGACAGGGGGTAGACTTCAGCGGGGGCAGGGGGTACATGGAGAAGGATTGGGGGACTACATTCCCGCGGGCGTACATCTGGATGCAGAGCAACCATTTCCAGCGGGAAGGTGTCAGCCTGACAGCTTCGGTGGCGACTATCCCCTGGCTGGGAAGCTGGTTCCGGGGATTTTTGGTGGGCCTGTGGGTGGACGGACTCCTGTACCGCTTCACGACCTACCTCGGGTCAGAGATCCAGACGTTGAAATTGACGGATGAAGAGGTGATGTGGGAATTGAGGGGATCCGCCCGGACCGACCCCGAGAAGCGGTTTTCTGGCTATGCTCTCCATATCAGGGCCCAGCGGGGAGAAGGAGGCCTGCTGTCCTCCCCGGAATTGGACGGCATGACCCCGCGTATTCTGGAGAGTTTGACAGCAGAGGTTGGATTGGAGTTGCAGGGGTTGGACAGCGCGGGGGAACCGGAGGAAACGATTTTCCAGGGGCGGGGAAGATGCGCCGGGCTGGAAGTGGCCGGGACCGTGGGAGAGATCCTGGATGACGCCGGCGAAGATGCCTCTGGAACCCGGGGGCATGACACATAATCGGGAGAACCATGCGATCCAATCGGTCCCTTCCCCTGCTGGTCACACTGACCCTGCTTATCCTCAGCTTTGGGGGCTATATCGGACGCTTAATTTCTGTGCATTCCCAGTTTATGCTGGTCGCCCTTTCCTTCTTCTTTACGGCCTGTACCCTGGGTGTTTATTTCCTGGTGAGGCGAGGCAGAGGCAGGCCGCGTCCCGGGATCCGATGGCGCTGGGGGTTTTTAATCTGGGGCCCGATGGGGTATTTCATGAACATGATCGCCAACACCCAGAGCTTCCGGGCCTTTGGCCGGGCGTCCGAGACCGTGGTCCTGAATTACACCTGGCCGGTCTTTACAGTCCTCTTTTCCCGGACCTTGTTTTCTGATCGGGAGAGACCGCCTTCCGGGATGGCGGTGGTCTTCGAAGGGTTGTCTCTGCTTCTGGGATTGTTTTCTGTGACCTTTTTGGCCACGGAAGGGGATGTGACCGGGTTTCATATCACCAACCTCCCCGGTTTGCTGTGGGGGTTGGCTGCGGGGGCTTCGTACGGCCTGTTTTCCGCTTTCAGCGCCACCGTCACTGAAAAGCAGCAGCCCACCTTTTTGTTGACTGCGATCGGTTCCAGTTTCCTTTTTGTCCTGCCTCTGGGGTTGATGGAGTGGGAGCTGGTTACCCGGATCTCCCTGGCTGATATCAGCGCAGCCCTGGCGATGGGCTTTTTGGTGAACGGCGTTTCCTACATTACCTGGACGAGCGCGCTGCACCGGGCCCGACAGCAGGGTGTCAGCACGGCGAAAATCGTCGCTCCCATGTTCCTGGTCCCCCTCCTGTCGTTGGTCGTCATCAGCCTCCTGCTCGGGGAGGGAAAGATAGGCCAACCTTATTTCTTGCTCAGTTTGCTGTTTTCCATTACCGGCTCGGTCCTGGCCCAACGGTCGGAAGGCCTTGTGGACATGCTCACAGGGCAGTAGGTCATGGCTCCTGATCCGGAATCGAGTTAGATCTCATCCATCTCCTGGAATCTCAATCATATAAATGCACCACGGGATTTATGTATAATGAAAAAAGGGGGATTCGCTTAAGAACTTCAACCAAGGAGGAGAAAAATGGTCAAAGATATCGCTGTGCTTCTGGAAGATAGTCCCGGTGCGCTTGCAAAACTTGGTGAGGCCCTGGGGAAAGCGGAAATCAACATTGAAGGGGTGGCCGGGATGACGGTGGTGGGGAAAGGGGTGATTCACCTTTTAGTAGAAGAGGCTCAAAAAGCCCGCCGCGCTTTGGAAGCGAATGACATTGATGTGGAAGGGGAACGGGAGGTGCTGTTGATCGATGTCCAGGACCGGCCCGGCGTCCTGGGGAACATCGCCCGCCGGTTAGCGCGGGAAAATGTGAACATCGAATTGGCTTACCTGGCCACCTCCAACCGCCTTGTTCTGGGAGTGGATGACGAGGAGAAAGCCCGCCGCATACTAAAAATCGATTGACCCCAGGTTTATCAGGTCGGGTTCATCTACCCCTATGACCCATTTCTGCTGTGGACCATCGGGCTGCTGCCCCGCTCCCTGGCATTCCACATCGTGATCCTGGGGGTCAACAGCCTGCTGTGGGGGATCGCGCTGGATGCCGTGGTCCGCCTCTTCTGGAGATGGCTCCGTCCGGAGCCTTCTCCCTCCCTGGAATGATCTCGTTTTATTCACCTGGCGGGGCGTAAATTCAACTATAATATTCAAAATCTGCCGGGACATTAATCAAGGGTCCCGGATTTCCGAAGTGAGGTCCGGATGGACCCACCCGGGGGAAGATGGTTGTGGATCCCCCGGGTAAGGGAGGGATATGGAACCTGATTCAATCCTTTTTTTGCACGGCTTTGCCTCTTCCAGCAAGGGGGAGAAGGGGACTTTTTTCGGGGAGAAATTTTCCGGGGTGGAAGGCATCACTTTTCAGGCAGTGGATTTCAATCCCACGCCTACTGATTTTAAACACATGACCGT
>JAGXKM010000129.1 GCA_018335275.1 Anaerolineales bacterium
GCGATGGTGCCCCTTCAGATTGTGTTGCCCTGGCTTTACTTGGTTTTTTTAAACATGAATTTGATCTGGTCGTGGCTGGAATCAATCCCATGCCGAACGTAGGGCATGATGTCACGTACTCAGGGACGGTGACTGCTGCCCTTGAAGCCGTCATTAAAGGGACACCGGGAATCGCTGTTTCTTTGGGCTCAGAAAAGAACCATCTTGAAATCTTGGATTACGGCCCGGCAGCAGCCATTGCTCAACAAATTGTCAGCCAGTTCTTTAAACACTCCCTTCCCCAAGGGATTTTGTTGAATGTCAATGTGCCTTATATACCCGGGGAAGATATCCAGGGATATCAGATCACGAGCCAGGGGATGCGAGTCTATAATGACTGCCTGGATGAAAGGATTGACCCCCGCGGAAACCCTTATTATTGGATTAGCGGACAAGCTCCCACCGGCATCCCGAAAGAGGGGACAGATATCGGAGCCCTTGATGAAGGATTTGTATCCATCACGCCCCTTCAACTTGATCTGACAGCATATCCCGCAAAACATGTTTTGAGCCGATGGAACTGGGACAATTCCCTCCCCCATGATTCCCTTCTCTTATTTCAAGAAAGTCATCATGCCTGAAAAGAAATTCGACCCCAGGGTTATCAGACAAGCCGGGGAAACAGCCAAACCCAATGGTGATAAGGATTCCCGGAAAGAGCGGGTTTTTCCAAAAACCCATCCCCAGGTCCTGTGGATTGATCAGGGATTTCAAAGTTATATAGACGACGACAATCGTTATTATATTGAACTGATGTTATTGGACTGAAAACGGATCATCCTGGAGATTTCAACTTGGTCTCCATTTTTTCTTACTAAAGAATGCTGGATTTGGGCGACTTTTGCCAATGATAAGAGATAAAGAACACCACAGCGAAAATCAGAAAAAGCTCATAGCCAAGTACGGATTCTACCGCCATCTTGTTGTATATCTTGGCACTAGCGGTATACTTTGGTACATCAATTATAGAACACCCGGAAAAAGCGCCTGGTTGATCTGGCCCATTCTGGTCTGGGCTGTGATCCTCTTCATCCACTATCTCTGGGTCCATTCACCGCAGTCTTATCTGTCACATTATCCATCGCCCACCCACAAGTATGAGCATTCAAAATGGGATTGAGATCCTTTCTTATCCGGGATAAACGCTGAATTCACCTATCTGATTTGTTCCCTGAATTCCCTTTTTATAACCCAACGCCTTTCTTCATCCTTACATAACGCGCCCATAAATGTAAATGTACTGGGCAGAATCACCCCCTGCTGTTAAAAACAAGGGACGCCTGTACCCATTGAATCAGGTACACATCGTTCTATCGATGTTTTACCCTGCAGAATACAATAGATATGTAGTGGAAAATAATATTATTCGTTGACCGGTAGGAGACGAAAATGGCTGTTACAAACATCAATCTCAAAGAGACAAAATTAAAAGATCCACCTTTCGCTAAATTGTTATTTAACGACAAACGGGCTGCCTGGTTCTGGTTTGTGCTCCGTGTCTGGTTGGGCTGGCAGTGGATTCAGGCTGCCCTACAAAAAATCACCAACCCGGCCTGGGTGAATACCGGCGCAGCTCTAAAAGGTTTTTGGACGGGAGCAGTTCAAGTTCCGGAATCTGGCCGGCCTACTATCGCATTCAATTGGTACCGGAGTTTCATTCAATTCATGTTGGACATTGAAGCCTACACCTGGTTCGGAAAGCTGGTCGCCTATGGGGAATTGGTGGTTGGGATCGCTTTGGTCTTGGGCGCATTCACAGGCTTTGCAGCTTTTTTCAGCGGTTTCATGAACTGGAACTTTATGATGGCTGGTTCAGCAAGCACGAATCCAGTTTTATTCGCTGTTGCAGTTGGCCTCATCTTAGCCTGGAAGATTTCTGGCCGCATTGGCCTGGATTATTTCTTGCTCCCCCGGTTGGGCACGCCGTGGCAGGCGCCGGAAGGATTGCGGTCCAGGGAGACAAAGATCCTCAAAGAACAATGGAAATCCTCATCGTTTAACATGAGAATAAAACCAGAATAAAATAAAAAATAACTACTAAAAAAAAGGCAGTGATAAGTTCACCTGCCTTTTTTTCTTATGACTGGGGACGTAAATAATCATCCAGGTGGTGCTTCACGGCAAAGGTCGCTAATTCCACCCTGTTTTTGAGATCGAGCTTATCTAGGATGTTGCTGACATAATTTCGCACCGTCGTTTCACTGAGATTCAAAGCATCCCCTATCTCTTTATTCGTCTTTCCCTGCGCGACCTCCGCCAGGACATCCAGTTCCCTTGCCGATAATTCCTTGAAAACGCTCCGCTCCGCTTCCTCCTCCAGCTGCCGCAGTCTGGCCAGGATTTTATTTGTGGTCTTGCTGTCCAGAATGGCTTCACCCACCGCTGCGGCCTTGATGGCGTTCAATAACTCTTCATTGCCCACCTGCTTCAGCACGTACCCTTTCGCACCTGCCCGGACAGCCCGGAATATCAGCTCATCATCCGCATAAGACGTCAGCATAACCACTTTAGTGTCAGGAAATTTCTGGGTGATTTCCCGGGTGGCAGTGATCCCGCTTTCCCCCGGCAGCCGGATATCCATCAACACGACATCCGGATTTAATTCCTCCACCGCTTTGACAGCCTCGGGAGCGGTCCCGGCTTCTCCCACCGTTTCCATCCCCGGCTGATCATTAATCAATGTCATCATCCCCAGCCGGACCACCGAGTGATCATCCACCAGTAAAACCCGTATGCTGCTCATCGATTCCCATCCTCCCAGGGGATATCCAGAGTCACGCGTGTCCCTCCGTTATCCCGTTTGACAACCTGGATCTCTCCGCCCAGCATCCGGGCCCGATCCTGCATATTCCGTAAACCATACCCCGCTTCCAACTCAGCGGGTATGCCCACTCCGTTGTCTGTGACCTCCACATGTAGACGGCCCGAATTGACTTCAGCCTTGATATGCACTTTCGTCGCCTGGGCATGGCGAATGACATTATTTATAGCTTCATTGATGATGGCCATCAAATGGTCTCCCCGTACAGGGGATAGGGAAGAATCCGCCGGCAAGTCCAGAGTCAATTTAATGTCCACGAATGATTGGAAGCGGGGGTCCTGCACCAGCTCCTTCAGTTCATCCTCAACAGGAATTTCGCGAACTTTTTGATACAACTCTGCAAGGTTGCTGCGCAGGTCTTCCAGCGCGTCCTGGAGCACGTTCTGGGCGTTTTCCAGGCGACCCGCAAGATCGTTTCCCTTCCGCTCGGATATGCGGTGGGCGGATTCCACCAACAATCCCGCTGTGTACACCTTTTGAATCACGCCGTCATGCAGTTCCCGGGAGAGGCGATTTCTCTCCGCAGATCGGATTTGCTCCTCTTCCATCTTTTCGATCATGCGCTCGATCTCCACATCGAAGATCTCCAGAGCGCGGATCACAAAAAATGTCAAGGCAAACCCAATCAGGGTCCGGAATACGGGAACGGGGAAGATCAAAACCTGCATCACACGCTGGGTGTTGATCACATTGCCCGGAAAAAAGGGCACGGGGGGCGGGATCAGCCCTGAAAAAACGCCGTACAAAAAGGCGGTGATGCCCGCGTTGCGAAGCATATTGAAGATGTGAGGCACGTTCAGCTTCCGGATCCGCTGCAGGGAATGCTCACGTAAAGCATAGGCTGCCATCAGGCTGCCCGGAAAGCCCAGGCTGTACCGGGCCAGCGCGTTGGTGACATTATGCCAGGTCATGAAATCCGGAAACAACCCGGGCAAGGGAAAGAAACTCACAAAAAACCACACCGCGAGCACAGCGCCGGGGATGATATGCAGCCAGTCCTCTCCCCGCACGGTGCGCAGCAGGGCCACGCCGAACTCCATCAGGCAGGCGAATGAGACCCCCAATGTAATCAGGTGGATGCGGTGCAGCGTTTGAATGGCAAATTCGCTGACATAATCCGCTTGAATGGGGATGAAAACATCTCCCCACTCATGCAGGCCGTGGATGATCCCGAAGGCAGCCAGCCATTTCAGCGCCCGGGCCAGATCCAGCCGCGAATATTGGCGGGACTGCAGCGCTGTGGCTAACCCCAAAATGAAAAAAGACAGCCCGTAAACGAAGTAGAGAATGCTGCGGTTGAGTTCAAAGAAAAGGCGTATGCTTTCCATATATATGGGATTCTACATGGGACATCAAGAGCAGAAAAGGGTGAGTTTTTCCGCAGGCAGGAAGATCATCTACGGATCGAAAACACCTGTTGGGTTATTATAACCCACCGCAGAAGATGAAAAAGGTCGCCCTCAAAAGGGACTTCAGGGTCCGCAGCCGACGGCCACCGCGAGCCTCAGGAGAAGTAAGGTGATCACCAGCACCGCGGCCCACAGCGGCAGGGTCCAGCACAGCCATCGGGGATAGCGTACCGACGCCAACCCCAGGGCGATGAGCAGGATGGGGTTGGTGTGGCAGACCGTGATTTCCTGGAAGGGAGAGAGGGATGGATTCTTGAA
Source organism: Anaerolineales bacterium (assembly GCA_018335275.1). Lineage (GTDB taxonomy): Bacteria > Chloroflexota > Anaerolineae > Anaerolineales > UBA11858 > B10-G9. The sequence goes on from JAGXKM010000129.1 coordinate 4,528, forward strand.
AAATCACTGCAAATCAGGCTCAGATTTCAGGAAATTTTAAGATTTTTCCCCCTTATTTAGGGTAAGATAGAGGTACCTAACAGAATTGTTAGGTCGATTCATCAAAATTCAACTCATTCTCTATGATGGCGTACATCAGTCTTCGTCTCTAAACAGCTGAATACGTAGCAAAAGGAGGTGATAGCCCCCTACCAGAACCTTGAAACGAAAAAAATTTCCTACCCACACTACGTTCACAGGAGGAATTAACATCATGAAACGGTTTATAAGCTTTATATTTGTGGTTCCTCGCTAATTAGTATGGGTAAATAATCTAATCCAGGTAAAATGGAGAGCAAGTATCAACCTTTTACCTGGAGAAAAAACATGAACCGGTCCACACTGGAAAAAGCACTTGGCTTGCCCGAACCTTGGGAAATCACGAAGGATACCTTTTCTATTGAAGAACAACGGCTTGACATCACCATCGATTTCAAAAAGGGCAGCACGTTTCCCTGTCCCGAAT
>JAGXKM010000026.1 GCA_018335275.1 Anaerolineales bacterium
GTTGACCAGATACGGGAGGTCATTCATAACCTTTCCTTATCCCCTTACGAAGCCCCGTACCGGGTGGCACTCTTGATGGACTTCGAAGAAGCGACCGAAGCCGCATCAAATGCCCTTCTTAAAACGCTGGAAGAGCCACCGGGGAATGTCATCATTATTATAACGGCCGAAAGTGCAGACAGCCTTCTGGAAACAATCGTCTCTCGCTGTGAGGAAATCCGGCTTCGTCCTGTCCCTCTGCACACGATCCAGGAAGGGTTAAAAACCCTTTACCAAATACCGCCCAATAGGGCAGATCTCCTGGCCCACATCGCAGGAGGCAGGCCCGGGTATGCCCTCCAACTTCATGAAAACCCCGAGATGGAATCCCAACGAAAACAATGGCTGGATGACCACACTCAGCTCTTGCAAGCCAATCGAGTGGAACGCTTTACATACGTAAAAAACAACAAGCAAGACAGCGATTCCCTGCAGCAGATGATAAAGGTCTGGACATCCATATGGCGAGATATCCTGCTAACTGCTGCCCATTCTCAAACTCCTTTGCATAATCTAGACAGAGAAAAGGAGATCAAGGAGATTGCCGAAAAGTTTCAACCTGAAGAAGCGCGTGAAATCATTGCCAGCTTAGAGCACGCACATTATTTACTCACTAAGTATGCAAACACCCAACTGACCACAGAAGTGCTGATGCTGGACCTTCCCTACATATAATTTTCTTAAAATTTTTCGGGGAAAATAGGGGGCAACCTATTGACATCAGATCATCCGCTGACCAAGACCAGCAAAGTCAAATGTGCTATACTCTACCTATGACGGAAACAGTCCCCAGCTACTTCTCATTTTTAGAATGTCCAGTCTGCCAGGAGCAATTTAACCCCGAAGAAATTCAAACCTTTTGTGATGCTTGCCGATCGCCTCTGCTTTCCGCGTATGATCTGGAAAAAATGAAAAAGGACATACCGAAAAGCTCCTTAAGTGATCGCCATAATCGAGGTGTATGGCGGTGGCACGAATTGTGGCTCTACTCCCTGGTTCTCCTCACAGCTGGAAATGCGGGCGGAGCGTTGGCTGCCCACGCAGCCCGGGCAGGCATGGAAACCCACATCTCCAGAAGGAGCCGCAACCCTGGCAGGGGCCATCAAGCTAGCAAAAGAGGGCTGGCTCTCCCGTGAAGAACAAATCGTGCTTTGCAACACGGGTAGCGGGTTAAAATATGTCCATCAGGTAAATGCCATGAATATGAACTCCCAACCAGAAAACCATACCTCGGAGAGCACGAAAGCGTCGTTAGAACTTCTCTATCGTGTGAGTCGTGAATTAGCAACGGCCTTAGACCTGCCTACCGTGCTTCAACGCGTCTTATCTTTATCCATTGATACGATTGGAGCCATCAGCGGCAGCATCATCATCCTTGATGAAAAAGAGCAGCCTGTAGAATCAGCGATCATCTATGAAGACCAGGTCCAGCACCACATCACAGAAAAATTGAAATCCACATTGGAAAAAGGCTTAGCTGGTTGGGTCGCCAAAAATAAAGAGTCCGTCTATATAGCTGATACCAGGGAGGATGACCGCTGGTTGCTGCGCCCGCATGATGAGGAGTCTGAGACAGGTGCAAAATCCGTTGTAGCTGTGCCCATCACCGCCAGAGAAAACCTGGTCGGCGTGATAACTGTCGCCCACCCCATCCCGAATTATCTTAACGAAAACCACCTCGCTTTGGTCCAGGCTATCGCTGACCAGGCCGGAGTCGCCGTCATTAACGCTCGATTGTATGACGAGGTCAAAAGCCAGGCCCGTGTCATGACTGCCTTAGCGAACAGCGCAAAAATGATCACTTCCACGTTGAATCTGGACACTGTTTTGGAAAACATCCTGATCCAAATCAATAAAGCACTCCAGGTGGAAGCTGTTGCTTTAGCGCTGATCAATCCGGAAAAGAATGAATTGGAGTACAAAGCGATCAATTACGATGATCCATCTCTAGAAGTTGATCTGGTCGGCCGGCAGGTACAAATTGGAGAAGGGTTGATCGGTTGGGTGGCGAGAAATGGAAAGGGAAAAACCATCAACGACCTGAAAAATGACCCTCATTACGAGTCCATTTCCAATCTGCATCCGAAAATTGACCTGAAAGCAATCGCCTGCGCACCGATCCGCTTCCATGGAAACATCATTGGCGTCTTGGAAGTCATTAACCCCCGGGGAGATGGATTTGAAGAGGACGCTCTCCTCGTTCTCAGTGGGATTGGCAGCCTAGCTGGTTCCTCCATTCAAAATGCTCAATTTTTTGAAGACTTGAAAGCTGCCCACAACCGCTACCATGACCTTTTCGAAAACAGCGCTGATCCGATTATCATTTCAGATTTCAAAGGGAATATCCTGGAAAGCAATTACAAGACCATTAAAACCACCGGATATACACATAAAAAACTCCATTCCTTGACCATAAAGGACATCCATAACATCAACTGGGAGACCGTGGGGAGAAACTTTGATGATTTAGCGACAGGGAAAACCTGCAGGTACGAATCCACCCTGGTCACATCTGACCAGACAAACATCCCCATTCAGGTTAACGTTCACCCCATCAACATCGCAGGAAAACCAAGATTGGAATGGATTTTACAGGACATAACAGAAAGAAAAAAACTGGACCAATTAAGAGATGATCTGACCTCAATGGTTTATCACGATTTGCGCTCTCCTCTTTCCAATGTCGTCTCCAGCTTAAATGTGATGGAGGCCCTTCTCCCGATGGAAAAAGATCAGGAGATCAAATCCCTCTTTGAGATCGCCACTCGATCAACTCAAAGGATACAACGCCTTACCAAATCACTTCTGGATATAAACAGACTTGAAAAGGGCCAACCAATCACCGACCAAGAACCCGTGGATCCCTACCTGTTAGCAAAAAATGCATATCAGGCGATGATTCCACACGCGGAAAACAAAGAACAGGAATTATCCCTCCTTGTCCCCAAAGACTTACCCGCGGTGATGGCTGACCAGGACATGATCGAACGAGTCCTCATAAATTTACTTCAGAACGCGATCAAATTTACCCCTTCCAGAGGAAAGATCGAAATTGGAAGCAAGGTGGATAAAGAAAACGTTCGCTTCTGGGTTCACGACACCGGTCCCGGTATTGACCCAGATCAAAAGGACAGAATTTTTGACAAATTTACGCGTGCAAACACAGATAAAAGAGCCAAAGGCTTAGGATTAGGGTTGGCTTTTTGCCGTTTGGCAGTGGAAGGACACGGTGGTGAGATCTCCGTCGAAACTCCACCAGAGGGAGGTTCGCTTTTTACGTTCACGATACCTTTAGCACCCCCTCCCGATCAGAATTAGTTTTCCATCTCAAGGAGTCAGAATGCAAGAAGTGAAACCTGGAATTTATTACGAAAACACATATCCAGGATCCACCCTGGGAGCTATTCTTCTTCCCCGGGGGATGCTGTTCATAGATACCCCTCTTCGTCCGGAAGACGCCCACACCTGGAAAACCACATTATTAAATCGAAGCAGCGGGACAATCCACAAGATGTTGGTTTGTCTGGATGATCATCCAGACAGGACCATTGGAGCCAATGGGTTGGAATGCTCCATCTTAGCACATAAAGAGGCTACAGACACCCTGAAAGAATATTCCACCATCTTCCGGGGGCAACTTCCAGAAAGCGGGTCTATTTGGGAAAAATACCCCGAAACAACGGGACTGCAATGGGTGGTCCCAGATATCTGTTACAACCAGCAAATCAAATTTCATTGGGGTGAACCTACCGTGATTGTTGAACACCATCCCGGTCCGAGACCGGGGGCCAGTTGGGTGCTTATCCCTGACCAGAAAGTAGCCTTCATTGGGGATGCTGCGGTCGTTAAAGGGCCCCCATTTTTAGGAAAAGCAAATATAGAGACTTGGATTGAAACCCTAGACCATCTCCTCTCGAGTGAATTTAAGGATTACACCCTGATCAGCGGACGGGGGGGAGAAATTTCTCAGGCGAAAATTAAAGATCAGAGAAAAACTCTCCGGAAAATACATAAACGGGTAGAAAAACTTGCAAGCAGGGAAGCTTCCCCTGATGACGTCGCTGAACTCGCCACAAATTTCTTGGACGATTTCAAAACCTTAAAAGAAGACCGAGAGTTTTACAAACAACGGCTGAAACATGGTCTGTACCAATACTATATGAATAATTATTTCCACAATCCAGAAGAAAAGAAATAACGCTCTTCCCTTTTCAATCCATAAACCTTTTGGCCTGGATCCTCTTGCACCGAATCCAGGCCAAGCACATTATGATGAGGCAACCTTGCTCATGGATGAAATCACCTATAACCCGATTTACCAATTCTCAAGAGGAAAGATCCCAGAATCCATCCACTATGGGGCTGTTGCGGTGGTGAACGCAGCGGGGGACCTTATCGCATCTCACGGAGACCCCCATGTCACGACCTTCCTCAGGTCCACTGCAAAACCTTTCCAGGCTCTCCCCTTCATCGCCCGAAAAGGGGATCAAAGGTACGACCTCACGGACCAAGAGATCGCTCTGATATGTTCTTCCCACTCTGGGACCGATAAACATGTTCAGGTGCTGCAGGAGCTGCAGGAGAAAATAGGGATTACAGAAGCTGATTTGATGTGTGGTTCCCACCCCCCGTACCATAAAGCCACCCGGGAAAAGCTGGAAGAACGCGGGGAACGCCCGACCTCTAATCGGCATAACTGTTCTGGAAAACATACGGGGATGATCGCTCATGCAAAAATGGGTGGCTTGCCTTTAAACACATATTTAGAACTTGATCATCCAGTCCAACAGAGAATTCTCCAATCCCTCAGCGAAATGTGTGCATTAAACGTGGATCAGATCATTCTGGGAACAGACGGTTGTTCCGTTCCTACTTTCGCCCTCCCGCTCTACAACGCAGCGCTCGCATGGGCCAGGCTGGTAGAACCCGCGGATCTTCCCCCGGCCAGGGAACGGGCCTGTCAGACGATCACCCGGGCCATGACTTCCCACCCTTTTATGGTGGCTGGACCTGACCGCCTGGATACAAAATTAATGGATACCACCAAGGGGAAAGTTGTCGCCAAATCCGGGGCAGAGGCTTTCCAAGGGCTGGGTGTTCCCCCGGGTCTTCTGGGTGAAGGATCCCAGGCTCTAGGAATCGCCCTAAAAATATCAGACGGAGACCGGGGAAATCGCGTCAAAGGCTCTGTGGTTTTAGAAGTGCTAAAGCAGTTATCGGTCCTTTCTGATCAAGAGGTGGAAGAATTATCGGAATATGGGCCGGAAAAACCGCTTATCAACTACCGCAATATCGTTGTAGGTCATGGAAAACCTGTCTTTAAGTTGAATTGAGATATGAAACCAAAACGCCTGGCTGAGAAGATTCATAAGCGACTGCTTGATTTTTACGGACCCCCAGATTGGCGCCCGGGATTATCGCCCGCAGCTGAGTTAGTGTCCACCATACTCAGTCAAAATACGAATGACACCAATCGGGATCGCGCTTTTAAAAACCTGAGAAAACGTTTTCCCACCTGGGAAGAAGTGCGCGACGCTCCCGCAGAAGATATCATTCAAGCGATAAAGACAGCTGGTCTTGCCAATCAAAAAGGGCCCCGGATTAAACATGCCCTGCAAAAAATTACAGATCGAGAAGATGATATTAGCCTGGATTTTCTTAAATCGATGGGCGTAGAAAAAGCCAAAAAATGGCTTACAGATATAAAGGGGGTGGGGCCCAAAACAGCTGCCATTGTGCTTCTTTTTGCCCTGGAAATGCCAGCCTTCCCGGTAGATACCCATGTTCATCGCGTGACTGGACGCGTAGGTCTCCGTCCATCAAACATGAACGCCTCAAAATCTCATTCGTTTCTGGAGAAAGTATTCTCGCCAGACGAATACTATGCTGCCCACCTGAACCTAATCAAACTCGGACGCGAGATATGTAAATCCCGTAAGCCCGAGTGTCCTGTATGTCCTTTAAATGATTTTTGTTCCTATTATCAGGAAAAGGTGGAATAGGTTATGAACGGTGATAGATCTCTAAATGCCCCCTTCTTTTTCCTCCTGGCGTTCTTACTATCCAGCTGCGCTGCAATCATGAAAACACAACCCCAGGACACTGCCCTTCCCACACAAACACCTCCAGCAAAGACAACAAAGCCTGCAAACCAAACCAACCCCTCCCCCCAGCTAAATCCAACCCCAACCTCCACACTCCTCCCCACGCCCTCCCCTACACCTGAGACCTCTTCCACGACTCTTTACGCGGTTGTAGGCGTCTCGGACGACGATGTCCTCAATATCCGGGAGGGTCCAGGGGCAGAGAATGAGATCACAGCGACTATTCCCCCCCACAGCACTGACATCCAAACCACAGGAGAAGGGGTAGACGTGGATGGCTCAAAATGGGTTCCCATAGAATACCTGGGGGAGAAAGGGTGGGTAAACGCATATTTCTTGGCGGAACAAGTTGGAAAAGTGGATCCTGAGCTGTTTGAAAAAAGCAACCAGGTCCTTCAAGCCCTGAAAGAAAAAGATTTCAGGACCTTATCCGATTTTGTCCACCCTGAAAAATGCCTTTGCTTTTCCCCCTATCCCACCCTGCATCCCGAGGATTTAGTCTTCTGCCCCGCGCAAATCAAAACCCTTGCAGCCGACCAGACAAAATATGAATGGGGCCAGTTTGATGGTACGGGAAAGCCGATTAACATGACCTTTTCCGAGTATTATGAACGGTTTATTTATGATGTGGACTTTGCTCACGCGGATCTGGTTGGATTCAATGAGGTCATCGGCACAGGAAACGCTATCAACAACATTCAGGAATACTTTCCTCAGGCTGTGTTCATAGAGTATCATTTTCCTGAATTTGATCCACAATACGCCGGCATGGACTGGAGAAGTATCAGGCTCGTGTTTGAAAAGCAAAATCAAGAATGGTACCTTGTCTGCGTCGTCCATGGCGAGTGGACCATATAAGAATTTCCTTAGACAGTGTCTTATCGCTTTCCTCGAGTCCGGATTCCATAGTAAAATAGTTTGCAATTGAAGCAGGGTTGAAACATACCTTCAATGATTGCCTTAATGCATAACTATATCTTCTCCCTGCAAAAATCGCATCCAGGATCAAGCCTTCTTTTCCCGGGATCGTTGATCACAACTTAAAACATTGAAACCAAGACCAGCCTGTATCTAAAAATATCATGAAAAATAAATCTTACCGGTTTCTTATCCTTTTCATTGCCTTTAGCACCCTCGCTTTAGGGATTGCGTACCTTCTCACAAATCCAAATCCCTCTCAACCCCTCCCCCAAACCCAGGAAACGCTTTCCCCGACTCTGCTGCCCACATTTACACCACGACCCACGTCTACACCCATTGTTCCCCCTTCACAGAGTCAAATCCCAGGGGACCGATATTATTTTTATGGAGATTGGGAATCAGCGATCAACGCGTACAATGAAACCCTGGAAACAGCAAATTCCCGGGACGAAAAAAGTAGGTCTCTTTTGGGCCTGGGAAAAACTCATTATCAACAGGAGAATTATTCGCAAGCCTTGAGATGGCTGCAAAACCTGATTACCTCCTACCCAAATTCGCCTTATCTTCCTGAGGCTCAATTCTTCCTCGCTGAAACCTTCTTGAAATTAGGGCAGAACATCGAGGCTGCAGAAGCATACGCTGCATACCTTGATCTTCGCCCTGGAGTGATTGACGCTTATATCCAGGAAAAGCGAGCGAACGCCCTGTTCACAGCCGAACAATATGTACCAGCCATTGAAGCCTATCAAGCGGCGATAGCAGCACCCGGCGGGAATGAAAAGACCAATCTAAAACTAAAAATTGGGCAAAGTTATCAGGCTCTGGGGGATCATGATTCAGCTCTGGTGGTCTTTCAAGAAGTATATAACCTGACAACGAATGATTACACAAAAGCCCGAGCTGATTATTTGCTGGGGCAATCCTTTACTGAACTCGACCAAGAGGACCAGGCTCAAAAAGCATACCTTGATGCTGTCACCCGTTTTCCCCTTTCATACGACTCCTATCTGGCTTTGGTTAAGCTTGTTGAACAGGGTTACCCGGTCAACGAGCTCGATCGGGGGATTGTAGATTATTATGCAGGGCAATATTTTGTGGCCATTGACGCCTTTAACCGCTATCTTTCCAGCCCTGAACCGGAAGACCCCGGTACAGCATACTATTACCTCGGTCGCTCGGAATACAAAATCGGAGCCGATCATTTTCAATTGAAAGAGTATCAAAAGGCAAACGACAGATTTCAAAACGCGCTCGACGCCTGGTCCGTGATTATCGAAAATTATCCCCAGCACCCCTTCTGGGATGAAGCCTGGGAATTCACTGCTTACACAGAGTGGTACTACTTGAACCAATACCAGGATGGCGTTCAAACCCTGCTTGAATTTGTAGAAACCACTCCTTTTCATGACCGCGCTCCAGAATTTCTCTATGACGCCGCCAGGGTAAGCGAAATATATAATAAATTAGATCGAGCTGCGTCCTTTTGGGACCGTGTTTTCAATGAATACCCCACTTCCTCCTATGCGAACAGGTCTCTCTTTTTAGAAGGCATGATGTACTTCAGACTGGATTCATATCAGGAGGCCCTGGCCACGTTCAACCTTTACCAAAATGCCTCTCGGAACATCGAAGAAGAAGCCCAGGCATATTTCTGGATTGGGAAAACCCATCAGGCCTTGGATAACGGTGAAGCAGCTCAAGCCGCCTGGAGCAAAGCGGTAAATTCAGATCCCACGGGATATTACAGCGAACGTGCCCGTGACCTACTTCAGGAAAGAGAGCCGTTTCAACCCCCTCAAGAATACGATTTTGGTTATGACATGGAAGAGGAAAAACGTGAAGCGGAAGAATGGATGCGCGCCACGTTCCCCATCCCCCAAGAAGTCAACCTTTCTTCGTTGGGAGCCCTGGGGGATGACCCCCGTTTGATACGAGGGACAGAACTCTGGAATTTAAATCAATTTGGGGAAGCCCGAAAAGAATTTGAAACGCTCCGAAAAGAAGTGAGCTTCGATCCGGTGAGCAACTACCGTTTGGCGAATTACCTCAGGGAACTTGGATTATATCGCTCCGCTATCTATGCAGCCCGCCAGGTGCTTAACAACGCGGACATGAGTAACGCAGAGACCATGAATGCCCCGAGGTATTTCAACCATATCCGCTTTGGAAATTATTACAATGAATTAGTGATCCCGGCAAGCCAGGCCTACGACCTTCACCCCCTCTTTTTGCTCAGCGTTATGCGCCAGGAAAGCCTGTTTGAAGGATTCGTCCGCTCTTCGGCCGGGGCACGGGGATTGATGCAAATCATCCCTTCTACGGGAGCAGAGGTCGCTGAAAAGGAAGGATTGCCGCCGAATTACTCCGCAGAAGATCTATACCGCCCCAAAGTCAGCATCACTCTCGGCGCCAGTTATTTAGCGTTCCAACGCAAGACCTTTGACGGAAACATTTACGCAGCGCTTGCCGCTTACAATGCAGGGGCAGGGAATGCCTCCCTATGGCTGGACATCTCCAAAGGTGACTATGATTTGTTTTTAGAATCGATTCGATTTGAGGAGACCAGGGAATATATCAAAGGAATCACGGAAATATTCTCCATTTACCGCCGACTTTATCAACGGACACCTTAACAAAAAACAGCCCCTGGATGGGGCTGTTTTCAGATCATGATCCTGTGGTGGATTTAATACCGCAATAAAGCGCCTATACCCCCATGACTCTCTAAGGCTTCGTTGGAATCCAAAACTTCCACACTCCCCCCAGCCTGCAGCACTTCCCGAACTACCATTTCAACAGCATCATCTATTCTCTGGAATGTATCTGAACAGAAAGGACATGATCCCAATTCCTGGGTGGTGATATATCCACAACCGTCACATTGGTACCCCGGTTGGATGAACCCCTCCTGAACGAGAAGGGTTTGAACGCGACCCTCCCTGACTGCACTCAAAATTTCATCAAATCGAAGCAACCCATTTCGCCCTTTGGCCGCTTCTGTGATCACAGTCTCGATTAATTTCTGCTTTCGTTTCTCTTCCGCTTCCTTGCCAATCTTCAAGGCCCGCTTCTGAACTTCACTGTAACTGGCACTCATCTCCATGGGGAATGTGCCCACAATTAAACTCTGCCAAGATTTTGTGAGGTATTCACGGAAAGATGAAATGTTCTTTTCAGTTCCCCCGATCAACACCCGCCGGACATCGTGTTTCTTCAGGAACTTATTGGCGTGTTTTGAAGCCTCTCGCAGGTTCCGATCACTGACAGTGTCAGCGTACTCAGCGTCACCAGCGTCGCCACTTCTTCTACCTGTCGTTTGAGAACCACCGCCGTGTTTCTGGCGTTGAACATCTTGCCCGGAAAATTCTTCCTCGCCCTCTAGATCTCCCAGGTGAAAAGAGAAAAAACGTGCCTTTTGTTGATCCACTAAAATCACACCATAGCCTGAAAAAGAGTCAAATAAACTGGCGAGGGGTTTAATATAGGGTTGATCTTGCACATAAGCCTGATTTCTGACATCGACAGCTAAGGGGATAGATTGGAAAAAATCTTTCTGGACGCAGGAAAAGACGACTGCACTTCGATGTCCCGTCCAATCGTATTCGTATTCAAAATACTCCCTGACAGCCTCCACATCATCCGCCATATCAATGTCTTTCAACAGGGAGCGAAGTTGGAGTTTATAATCATCCGCTGTGCGTTCTGCCGGATTCGTGTTCAGATAAACGCTGAGCACTGGGGCTTGAGGACGATAATCCAGCAACGACTCTAAATCCTCTCTTGTAAACATAGATCGCTCCTTTTTAATTGTTGATACAAGAACCCAGGATGTTTCAAGCTTCCCTTATTCGGGCCGACTTCCAAGCGTTAAGTTAAGTTCTATCTCCTCCCCATCACGAATCACTTTCAATTCAATCATATCACCAGGATCTTTGTATGCCAACAGATAACCCATAAAATCCTCAAAATTATCCACATCTTGACCATCGATCCCAACAATAAGGTCTCCCCCCTGATAATCTTCAGGAGTGATTTGTTCCTCTCCCTCCAGACCTTCAGAGTCATCCAGGGCCCCGATCAAACCCGCTTCATCAGCCGGACTACCATTTGTGACCTCAATCACATAAACGCCCGTAGATTGCGGAAGCTTGAGTTCTTCCTGCATGAAAAGCGAAATCTCAGGTTGAACGCGAATACCGACATATGGGGATTCATGTTCCCCCGTCGCGATCAGATCTGGTACGACATTCTTGGCCTGATCTATGGAGATAGCAAAACCTAAACCTGAATTTACAGGCTGACCACTCAGGTCAATGCTGTTCGTCCTGATGGCAGAGTTGATACCAATCACCCTTCCACTCAGATCAAGCAGAGGCCCGCCAGAATTTCCCGGATTAATGGCAGCGTCTGTCTGGATAATATTCCCCGTCGCAAATACACCCCCACCCGGCGCTTCCTGGAGCGAATCAAGGGTTCGGCCCAAAGCTGAAACGATTCCGAACGTCATCGTTCCTTTCAAACCCCGGGGGTTGCCAATAGCGACTACGGTTTGACCCACTTCCAACTCCCTACTTGACCCCAATTCAAGAGATGTGAGTGTAGAAGGTTTTGTTTCCAGCTCTAACACAGCAAGATCTGAGTCCGGATCCGTACCAATTACGTTCGCTCTAGTTTTGAATCCCGAGGGAAAATCGACTTCCAAATCTGTGGCATTTCGCACCACATGGTAATTCGTGACAATGTGACCTTCCTCATCCCACACAAACCCAGTGCCTAAACCACCAGCTTGAAAACTACCCTGGCCTTCCCGGACCGTTCGCACAGATACCACACCGGGATTGACCATGTCATACAGAGCCGTCAGGTCCCCATTCTGAACAATTGGGGATACGATTTCTACATTGTCCGTTTCCGTCGCCTGTACTTGCGTTTGAGTAGTAACACTCGTGAGTTCACTTAATTGAGATGTGATTATACAAGAGGAACCTACCAACGCTACCACAACCACTAAACCTAAGAGCCGTAATCTTTTTTTCATATTCATCCCTACCCGTTCTAATCTTTTACACTCAATGAATGCCTTCTCATTTGATTTCCTTCTCAAAGGTCGACATTGAATTTTTTGCCAATAGAATGCCAGATTCATGACCTTCGCTCAAGTGAGTTGAATCACATTATAAATCGAAACGGCTTTCCCCCCTTCTCTTTTTATAATTTGTTAACGATTGGACCTGCCCAAAAACTTAATAAGAGCTTAATGAGGTCCCCTCCCCAACTTTCGTTTTCAAAAGAAAAAGGTTCCTTGCCCTTTTTCCCAAACCCAGCCGGGGAGAATGAAAAAGAACAGCTGGAAAACATGATATGATTTAATCACAAAAAGGATTAACCTTTCTGGGAGACGACCAACATGGTATATCCTCAAGCGAACATCCTGGTTGTCGCGGAAAACCCCAACACACAAGAACAAATTGCAACTCAGATTTTGAAACCTCTTGGCTATCAGGTTCATTCCACACCTGATGCAACAGCGGGTATTGTCCAGGCGGTGAACACCAATCCTGATGTCATCATTGCAGACATAAATTTATCTGGACTGAGCGGTAAGGACATGCTGGTCGCGCTTTCAGCTCAGGGAGTAGAAGCTCCTGTGATCATCCTGGCAGAAGAGGGGATGGAAAATGAAGCCATACAGGCATTCCGGTTGGGAGCGGTGGATTATTTAAAACTGCCTTTAAAAGAAACGGAAGTCATTTCAGCCGTGGAAAGGGTATTGAAAACAAAAAGGCCCCCCAAAAAGGACGAAATCCCAGCTGGTGAAGCTCAACAGAAAGTCCACTACCTCGAAGAAAGGATTAAAGACCTTACCAAAGCCATCAGTATGGCTAAAATACTGACTTCAACCAAAAACCTAAAGGATTTGTTTAAGATCATTGTAGATGGCGCTGTATATCTGTCCCATGCTGATCGCGGCTGGTTGATGCTCAGAGAGTATGATGACAAAAAAATGACTCTGAGATATTACAACAATCTCCCAAATTCGTTCTCGACGGTTATCAACAAGCCCTGGGATGATGGAATCAGCAGTTTGGTCATCGAAGCAAAAGAAACATTAAACCTGAAAAGCCTTACAAGTCAGAGAAAAGAGATTTTAAAATTAGGAAGTGCCATCCTCGGAGTTCCCATTTTTGATCGTGGAAAGATATTGGGTACCATCATCTTGATCAGAAAAGAATCCCAACCCTTTGAAGATAGCACACAAAAAATCATGGAAAGGATTTCTGAATTTGTTTCCATTGCCCTTGTTAACGCTGGGCTTTTCAAGATAACCAAAGAGTGAAAAACAGAACGGGACTTGAAAAACTCGACATTGGATAGATAGGCGCGCTTCAGAATGTTCCCCTCATTAAAAAGTGAATTCTGTTCCCACACTTTGAGTTAAAAGAGAAAGCCCCCGCCAAATCAGTGAGGGCTGATTAGCGGAGGCATTCGCCAAAGGAGGAAACAGTGATAAATTGGGAGTAATTTATCTCCCGTCTCTACACATTATGATATCAATGGATCCCCTTTTTTAGCACGGCACATCCTCACGCAGATCGGGTGATATTTATCACAAAGGGCGCCCACCCCAAAAGGTTTTTCGCTTGCTGGGCTTGCATCCCAATCCCCACTTGGGAGGGCGTGGAGAAGCTATCTTGCAGGCTGTCTACAGCGATCTTGGTTTCCCGTTTCCAGGCGCTTACCTCACAGACCGTTTTTCAATGACCATTGTTTTTTCCTGGGCTTTATTGTAAAATCTTCCCACATCAATGCCTGCCCTCGTAGCTCAGTGGATTAGAGCACTTGCTTGCGGAGTAAGGGGTCGCGTGTTCGAATCACGCCGAGGGTGCTGATTGAGGAGCGGATCAATCCGCTCCTTTTTTGTGATAAGATGGGTGAAATATTTCCAATCGGGTCCTTCAGGAGGCCCAACGACCATGAAAAAGGTGAAAGTTCTCACAGATAGTACTGCGTACCTTCCTCAGACCTTCATCGATCAATATCAGATCACGGTCATCCCGCTGGTTCTGATATGGGAAGGAGAAATGTACCGCGATGGTGTGGATATCACTCCCGAGGAATTTTACACTCGATTGGCGAACAGTGAATCTCTGCCCAGCACATCCCAACCACCGGTGATGAGTTTCAAGCAGGCTTTCGAAAGTTGGGTCGATCAGGGACACGATGTGATAGCGATTCTGATTTCCTCCCAGATTTCAGGGACTGTGGACACAGCGATTCAAGCCAAACAAAAACTTGATAAAGGCAAGATAGAAATTATTGATTCGGAGTCATCGGGGATGGCGATGGGCCTCCAGATTCTGGAAGTCGCTCGAGCCGCGTCCCAAGGCGCCAGTTTGGCGGAATGCACATCCATCGCAGAAAAAGCCAAAAAACACTCGGACGTGATCTTTGCTGTTGACACCCTGGAATTCCTCCACCGGGGAGGCCGGATAGGGGGAGCAAAGCGGTTTTTAGGGTCGATGCTGAATATCAAACCCATCCTGGAGATGAAAGACGGTCGCATTGAAGCCGTCGAACAGGTCCGCACCCAACAAAGGGCAACATCACGCCTCATCCAGCTCATGAAAAACAGAGTAAACGAAGAAAAACCCCTCAGAATTGCGGTCATGCATTCCAAAGCGCCCAAAAGGGCAAGGATGCTGCTGGATAGGGCGGAACGCGAATTTCATACGGAACAAAGCATTCTGGCAGAATTAAGCCCGGTCATTGGAACCCATGTTGGACCGGGTACCCTGGCTCTGGCTTGGATTCACGGCCTGTAAATCACTGAACGACCCTACTCCCGCCTTTCTGATTTCTAAGAAACTTTCGTAACGAAAAAAAAGAATCTGTGTTTTAGCAGTAGATCACGGACATTCACAGACCAGGGAGTTGACTCATGTCTAAAGTAGCTATTGTCACGGACAGTTCACCCAATATTCCCCAAGAATATATTGATCAATACCAGATTCACATCGTCCCTCTGAACGTAATTTGGGATGATGAAACCTACACAGACGGCGTAGATATCACGGCAAATGAGTTCTACAAGCGCTTGAGTGAAAGCGAAACGATGCCCAGCACTTCCCAACCTTCAGCTGCCATCTTCAAAGAGACATTCGAAAGGCTCCACAAGAAAGGATATCAAATATTGGCGATACTGATCGCGGATAAATTATCGGGCACCATCGCCTCGGCCATGCAAGCCAGGGAGGAATTAGCAGGAGCAGAGATTGAGATCGTAGACTCCCTGAGCACTTCCATGGCTACCGGCCTTCAGGTGCTTGCTGCCGCAAAAGCGGCGCAAAACGGTCACACCCTTAATCAGTGCGCGAAAATCGCCCGCCAAGCTCGGGACCAATCAGGCGTGATTTTTATCCTGGACACCTTAGAATTCCTTCATCGCGGCGGCCGGATCGGGAGCGCGAAACGCTTTGTGGGCACGCTTTTGGCCGTCAAACCAATCCTGGCCATCGAAGATGGGGAAGTCATATCGATCGACCAGGTCAGGACCCACAAAAGGGCTTTGGCTAAAATCGTGGATATCCTGGAAGAAAGAACAAAAACTGCCGCTTCTCTCCGCATAGCTTGCCTGCACGCGAATGACAAAGAAACCGCTTCCAAGATCCTGAATAAAGCAAAAGAGAGCTTATCTCCCCAACAAACCATCTTCGCGGAGCTCAGCCCCGTGCTAGGGACCCATGCTGGACCAGGCGCTGTGGGGTTGGCTTACTTAACAGATATGTAATTACCTGAAATATTTTCCCATTTCCCCCCTTACAAAAAGGTCCGAAAGGTCATTTTTCGGACCTTTTTGTTTTGATAATGGTACACTATGAAAAGATATCCATGCAGGTCTGTAAATGAAATTGAAACCTGATTTCAAATCCATCTACCTTTTATAAACCAGGGAGAGTACACGCTGAGAGCAAACGCTTTTTATCTTGATGAGCAGCTTCCAGATGAACCTGCTAAGAAAGCACACTGGCTGGAGTAATCATCCACCAGCAACATTGAGAAGTCCTTATTGATCCCACAATGAGAGAATTTCCTTCCGATTTTAGAGAACGAATGAAACGCCTCCTGGGGAACGAGTCCCCATCCTTTTGGGATGCGATGCGAAACCGACCCCCTGAGAGAGGGCTGCGGGTGAACACCTTAAAAATAAAGGTTAAGGATTACAAATCATTAGCAGGCGGTAAGCTTTCTCCCTTACCCTGGACAGATCTCGGATTTAAGGTGGTGGATAAAAACCTGGGAAGCCACCCTTACCACGCAGCCGGTCTATACTACCTGCAAGAACCATCAGCGATGGCGGTATCTGAAATCCTCAATCCGCAGCCAGGGGAAACCATCCTTGATATCGCTGCAGCGCCCGGGGGAAAAACCACCCATCTGGCATCGTTGATGAAAAATCAAGGAGCGTTGATCGCCAATGACCCGCACGGGGGAAGGATCCAGGCTTTGGCACGAAACTTGGAACGCTGGGGAGCGCACAACATCATCTTGACCCAGGAGAGTCCCAAACGCCTGGCGGAACATTTTGGATCAATCTTTGATCGGGTTCTCGTCGATGCCCCCTGCTCCGGGGAGGGAACCTTTCGGAAAGATCCGAGCGAGATGAAAAACTGGTCAGTGAAATATATCCAGCGCTGTGCCTCCCTACAAAATGAAATCCTGTGGTACGCGGCCCAACTGGTCCGCCCCGGAGGCCATCTGGTGTATTCCACCTGCACTTTTTCGCCCGAAGAAAACGAGGGCAGCGTGAAACGCTTATTAAACGCCCGGCCTGACTTTGAAGTACTGCCCATCAACGGAATTCCCGGGTTCTCACCGGGAAATCCGGATTGGGTTGAAGGACCCCCATCATTGCAGAACACGGTGCGCATCTGGCCCCATAAAGCCCCCGGAGAAGGCCATTTTATCGCCCATTTAACAAAAACCACCGAAAAGGATGCAGATGGAAACAAACCCAGCCATTTCGCGGAACTCTCCCCTCAATACAGAACGATTTATCAAAAATTTGTGAATTTGACATTAGAAGTTGAGCACCTCCCCTACCCGGCAGCGCCAGAGAATCAAAACCTGGTGAAACATGGAGATCGGTTGTATGCAGTTTCAAAAGGGGCGCCCCCATTGAAAGGTCTACGAGTCCAGCAATGGGGTTGGTGGCTGGGTACCTTCAACCGCGATCGGTTCCACCCATCTCATGCTCTCGCTATGGGATTACCCGCGGTATCCTTTAAGAATCGTTTGGATTTTAACCCCCAGGACCCCCAAGTTATGAGATATATCAGGGGATTAACGATAAAATCAGACGGGAAAGGCCATTGGGTAGGGATCACTGTAAATGGTTATCCGCTTGGTTGGGGTGAAAGAAAGAAGGACAAAATCCATAGTTTGTCACCCCGCTGGTTAAGTCACATCTAAGTATTCGAAGAAACGAATTATGAAGAATGATAATCGCAAGTCCCCACCAGCTTCAAAATTCATCACGATCCCCCTTGGAAAGGTATACATTTTCCTGGCTCTGACTCTGTTCTTATTAATCTTCCTATCCTGGCCCCGCATAGAAAAGAGTCTGCCTTACTTTCACACGCCAACTTCCACCAGCACCCTGACCAACACACCCAGCCCGAGCCCCTCGCCCACGAGATCCCCTACTGATACACCGTCTCCTTCCTTAACCTCTTCTCCTTCACCCTCTTCCACCCCTTACGCCTTTCGTTTTGCACCTGATTTCGGCACCCTGATTCTGGCCATTCAAGAAGGGTTGGATACACACCTTTTCGCCTATCAGCCTGTCCTCAGACAGGACAACGATCAATTCAAATCACTGCCTCTGATCCGGCTGACAAGCGGTAACCACCAAGACATCACTCCTGCCCTCCATCCGGAGGGATCGAAATTAGCCTTTGCATCCAACCGGAGCGGGGTATGGGATATTTACATCCTCAACCTTAAGGATGGTGAAATCACCCAATTCACAGATTCGGATGCCTATGAAGCCCATCCCACCTGGTCTCCGGATGGGAACTGGCTGGCCTTCGAAGCCTATCGAAATGGCAATCTTGAGATCATCATCCGGGATGCAGGTAAAGAAAAAGCCCCCATCAATCTCACCAATCACCCCGGAACGGATCATTCCCCGAGTTGGTCAGGAGAGGGTAGAAGGATAAGCTTCGTCTCCATGCGAAATGGAAAATCTCAAATCTGGGTGGCAGATCTGGACACAACAGAGAATGGGGAAACATTCTCTACCATAAACTACCCTGCCCAACGTGTCAAACATCCCAACTGGTCAGCAGACGGCCGATATTTAACATGGGGAGCTGTCACACCCACAGGCCTGCACCAATTATTCACCTGGGACAGCGAAAACCCAACTTCAGAACCAGAATTGACGGGCACCGGAGACTGGTCCTTATGGGCCGCAGGTGGAGAAATCATATTCACCGTCATGCAAACCCCTGAAGAACACTTCCTCACAGCATACCCGACACCAAAACAGGAAATTCAAACCATGATCCCGGCTCTGAAAATGCCGGGGACCGTGAAAGGCATGACATGGGGAAAAGATGTGAATCTGGATAACATCTTGAGTTCTGCTGCGGAGATCACACCCACACCCCTCTGGTCTCCAGACCCCTCTTCCAGCGCTGATCTTCCCGAGGGGCGCGTTGATTTAGCACCCCTGGAGGACGTACGGGCTCCCGTCCCAGAATTAAATGAAAAGGTGATTACTTCTTTCAATAAACTTCGGGGCACCACAGCCCAAAATACTGGATGGGATTTCCTGGCTTCCTTGGAAAACGCTTTTCTCCCTCTCACCTCCCCATTTAAACCATCATTGGAAAAAGATTGGTTGTACACAGGCCGGGGATTTGCGGTCAGTTCCTTGCCTTTTGAAGCTGACTGGATGGTTGCTGTCAGAGAAGATTTTGGCGCCCAGACCTATTGGCGGCTGTATGTCCGCACCCTCTCGCAGCAGGGATCTCAGGGTCAACCCCTCCACGATCTTCCCTGGGATTTTGCAGCCCAGTTTTCTGGATCCGCTCAAAACTTTGAACGAGGGGGAGCACCTGCAGAAGCGGTACCCGGAGGGTATTGGATCGACTTTACAGAATTAGCCAGAGCTTATGGATGGAAACGTTTTCCGGCGCTCCCTTCCTGGCGAACTTCTTATTCCTCCACCCGGTTTCAAGAATTCGCCCTCACCAATGGAAAAAGCTGGCGTTCCGCTATGTTAGAAATCTATCCCCCAGAAGCTTTATACACACCTACACCGAATCCGACCCTTTACCCATGATAGAGGGACGCATGGCTGCCTCACATTCTCGATTTTACAAGCAATTCATCGTTCCCATATTCTTCCTCCTGGCGGTCTCCATAAGCGCTTGCAGTGGCGGGCCGACCGCTGTATCCACCACCCTCCCCCCCACTTCAACCAGGATCGTACCCACAAATACACCCGCACCTACTCACACCCCATCCAAATCTCCCTCCTTCGCGGAGAGGTTACCGACGGTCACGATGACCCCCACCCCTGTTCACTCTCCAACGCTCACACTTACCCCCAAAGCTCCTCAATTCTCTCTACCTTCAGCCCCAAAAACCGCTATTCCTACCTGGCGCCCGCCCATCTATCCTGTACCCTGGGCGCCAAATCCCTATGATCACTTCTACCTTCATCGGCCCGTCAAAGCCAGTGACATCGATTATCCGCGGTCAGAATATGGATACGGAGCTGTTTTTTTTGAAGATGTCGTTCACGCTGGATATGACATTCCCGGCGATATCGGAACCCCTATCCTGGCAGCAGGGGATGGAAGGGTGATTTGGGCTGGGTATGGTTTCTACCGGGGTGGGTCAGGACACCCAGACGACCCCTATGGAAATGCGGTTGTCATTAAACATGATTTCGGATATAAAAATCAACCCTTATACACCGTGTATGCTCACTTAAGTGAAGTCACAATTAAGAAAGGGCAGATTGTGAAGGCAGGAGATCAAGTTGGGCTGATGGGGGAAACGGGCCACACGACAGGCCCCCACCTCCATTTTGAGGTCCGTCTGGGTGAAAACAATTACTACGTAACCCGCAACCCCGGATTGTGGCTTTCTCCACCCCAGGGGTGGGGCGTGCTGGTGGGTCAAGTCCGCAATTGGGACGGCAGATTTTTAGAAAATCGCCGCATTAACATCATCAGATATCGCAATCAGGATGGCCAGGAAACAGATCCCTATCTTTTCATGCCCGCGGAAACGTATAATAAACAAATCGTCAAACAAGATCCTTATTACCAGGAAAATTTTGTCGTCCCTGATTTGCCAGCTGGACGCTATATAATCAAGATTTTCTTTTTGGAGGAATTCAACAGGGTCTTCAGCCACACGATTGAAATCCATCCCGGACAGGTCACATACTTCACGTTTCAACTTTGGGATGGTTT
Organism: Anaerolineales bacterium; assembly: GCA_018335275.1. Classification (GTDB taxonomy): domain Bacteria; phylum Chloroflexota; class Anaerolineae; order Anaerolineales; family UBA11858; genus B10-G9. Next base: position 20,558 of record JAGXKM010000026.1, read on the forward strand.
CACCGATGGTCCTCCACCCACACCTGAGGTCAAATTCACACCAGCCCCTTGACGTTTAGAACATTTGTGCTAGACTAAAATCATACCACTGTTAGACATGTTCCAATAATTGACCATGGGAGGTGCAAGATGGCAGAGGATCCTCGTAAAGCAGCCTTAGATAAGACGCTCAAAGACATCACCAAGCGCTTCGGAGAAGGAGCGATCATGAAATTGGGAGAGGCAAAAAGTTTAGAAGTAGATGCGATTCCCACCGGAACCCTTTCACTCGACCTCGCTCTGGGCGTGGGAGGAATCCCCAGGGGTCGGGTGACCGAAATTTACGGGCCGGAAGCATCCGGGAAAACCACGATTTGCCAGCATATCGTTGCCGAAGCTCAAAAAAACGGGGGGACCGCAGCTTTCATTGATATGGAACACGCCCTTGACCCCCAATATGCCGCCCAGACAGGTGTGGATATTGACAACTTGCTCATCTCCCAGCCTGACACAGGCGAACAAGCCCTGGAGATCGCTGAATCTCTCATCCGCTCTGGTGCTGTGGATGTGATCGTGATTGACTCGGTAGCTGCCCTTGTCCCCCGCGCAGAAATCGAAGGGGACATGGGAGATGCCCACATGGGTTTAATGGCTCGCTTGATGTCCCAGGCCCTCAGGAAACTATCCGGCGCCATCAAACAAACCAACACCTCCCTGATCTTCACCAACCAGCTTCGAGAGAAAATCGGCGTGGTTTTTGGCAACCCTGAGACGACCCCAGGGGGCCGGGCGCTTAAATTTTATTGTTCTGTTCGCCTGGATTGCCGGCGCATTCAATCCATAAAATCCGGCTCGGATATCATCGGCAGCCGGGTCCGCGTCCGCGTGGTCAAAAACAAAGTTGCCCCTCCTTTTCGAACGGCAGAGTTTGACATCATGCATGATGAGGGAATCTCCCGCACAGGAGACCTCTTAGATCTCGGTGTTGACATGGAAGTCATCGATAAACGGGGATCCTATTATTATTACGGTGAGGATTTACGTTTGGCACAAGGCCGCGAAAACGCCAAGGATTTTCTCAAAGAAAACCCTGATATCACAAACGAGATCGAAGAAGAAATCCGGGGTTTGGCTTTTGGAGTTAAAGAAGAAGAAAAGGCGGAAAGTGAGGAAGAAGAGGAAGAGGAAGAGGAAGAGGAAGGCTAACCTCTTCCAACCTTTCATCCCATTTGTATTCTTGGCATTTATCCTGGCAGGATGTGGAGGAAATGAGGATTTAACCTCCACCCTGGAGGTAGATGCATTTAAACCCCCCGCATCTGAGCCCACTTCAGATCCCAGCCCGCAGCCTCTTCCCAGCACCACCCCTACCCAACAAGAAGAATGCACGAACCTGCTCCGATTCGAAAAGGACCTCTCCGTCCCCGATGGGACCCGGGTCAGCCCAGGCCAGTCGATCCAGAAGCAGTGGTTGGTAACCAATGCCGGCACATGTAATTGGGATCAGGAATACGCTGTAAATCACATCGCAGGTCCCGACCTTGGCGCTCCTCAGAATCAAGATTTATACCCTGCACGGAACGGACAGCAGGTGATCCTGCAAATGATGTTTACAGCACCTGAAAACCCGGGCACTTATATCAGCACCTGGCAAGCGTTTGACCCCCAGGGAAACAGATTTGGAGACCCTTTCTTCATAAATATCCAAGTGATAGGAGATTAAGTTCTCCCCTTGGGAAGGGAACCTATCATGGAAAACAAGACCAGCGCCGAGCGAGTTCGACATGCCTTGCAAAAATCAGGATTAGACGGACAAGTAGTAGAGCTCCCAGAAAGCACCCGCACAGCTGTGGATGCAGCCCGTGCTGTCCATTGCGAGGTTAAACAAATCGCGAAATCTCTGATTTTCAAAACCCGGGAAAGTGGCCAGGCGATCCTCGTCATCACCAGTGGAGCCAATCGCGTCAATGAAGAAGTTGTGGGTTCCATCGTTGGGGAAAAGATTTCCGTTGCCAGTCCAGACTTCGTCCGCAAACAAACAGGGTTTGCTATTGGCGGTGTATCGCCCGTGGGCCTCATTCATAAGATACCCATCTTCATCGACCAAGATTTGCTTCAAGTGGATGAAATCTGGGCAGCTGCTGGCACTCCTCGATCTGTCTTTAAGGTTTTACCAGCGCAGTTATTGGAGATAACCGAAGGCAAAGTCATCTCCGTGAGATAGGCCGCACTCTGAAGTATATCTTCCCTTAGAAAAAAGTGGCTTTCAGGTCACACCATAAAATATCCCCCCTTCCCCTTAAACAACTTTCTTCTTGACCTCAAATCTCTAAAAAGGCATTCTCAAATGATTTCGGGGTTCATGGGTTACTTGCGATGCAGAATGCATCACTTACCCCGGAGTTGTCTCTCTTACTTCTTTGATTAACTCTTGTATGATCAGGGGCTCACCTTTCTCAGGATGCAGTACGAGCTCAATGGCTCCTTCCGGACAATGGCCCACACACACGCCGCACCCCATACAATCCGCATCAGAGATTCTCGCTGACTCACCTGCCAGATGGAGCGCTCCAAATTGGCAAAGCTCGACACATGTTCCACAGGCGCTGCAGAGCCCATCATTTATGACAGCAATATACCCAGAGGATGTCAACATCCGGGTACCATTGCGTTGAGCCTGCATGGCACCGCAGCAGCACTCACAACAATTGCATATCGCATAAAATCGTTCCAACATCGCGTCCTTGAAAAAAGCGTGGTGGACATGCCCTCGTTGATGTTCTTCTTTTAGGATTTGCACGGCTTCCTGGGAGGAGATGGAACGGGACCGTCGGGGCTGATGATCAAGGATGAAACTGGCAAAGGGCTCCCCAATAATTAAACAAACATCCATCGGCAAACATGGATCCTGCCTGGAGTTGCGGCATGGGCAATCCAAGACCACGATGTGGTCAGGATTTTTTAAAATGATATCTCGGGCTTTGGCATAGGGAATGAGGGGCTCAAGATCCTCCAGTTTGATATCTTCTTTTACGTTCACCAATTGATTGGCTGCCTGTGTGGGGACAACTTTTCCATGATATGTATCCGCAAAAGTGACCTCGCCATCGGGTTGTTGGGCACCGCCAAAAATATAAGTGAAAGCGTTAAACAAAGGGCGCAATACCTTCGCTAATGGGTGTTCCCCCGTCCCTACCCCTATATATAAATACGGCCAACGCCCATAGATATAGCCATGAAGAAAATCAAAAAATGAGTAGCCCTTGATCTCTTTTCCCTCTCGATAAAATGCTCTCGTGGATTTCTTTAAGGGTAATTTCCGGTTTTCTTTCACGCAAATCTCCTCCGCTCATCTTCAGGAATTGGTTGTCCCGCTTACCCCTAGATTGTATCTTATTCTCATAAATACCCCACCCGGTTTTTACCACTCACTGACATAAAAAGTGCCTATCCCTCCAAAACATGCCATACACCCTAAAAAGAGTCCGAAATTCGTTTTTTTATCTAAGTTTCCTGCAGAGAAGAACGCTTCCACCGGGGACTCAGATCCAAAATTTTTATCCCGGAACGAACATTCCATGCGAAGGCACCCCCCAAGAAAAAGAAGCGAGAAATTGAACCCACTGATCATGTCCATTTTCCGCCTTGCTGCATAACGCTTCCCCAAATCATGTTAGTATACTTATGTTTCTATTTATTTTTTACACCAGAAGGTGATTATAAAGAGGAGAGGTAGCTATGGAGATGAGGTTCCTGGGGAACACGGGAATACAGGTATCCGAGCTGTGTTTTGGGACGATGTCATTTGGTGGAATCGCGGACGAGAAAACGTCAGCGGACATGTTTTCCCGCTGCCGGGAAGCGGGGATTAACTTTTTTGACTGCGCGAATGTGTATCAAAGAGGCACCGCTGAAAGGATCCTGGGAAAACTGATCCAGGACTGCCGGGATGAAGTGGTCATCACCAGCAAAGTCTATTACCCGATGTCTGAAGATGTCAATGCCCGGGGTGCTTCCCGGCGGCATATCATGGACTCCGTGGAGGAAAGCTTACGCCGGTTGGATACCGACTACATCGATCTTTATTTCATTCATCACTTTGACGAGAACACCCCGCTGGAAGTAACTTTACGGGCCCTGGACGACCTTGTCTCTCAAGGAAAGATACTCCACCCCGCAGCAAGTAACTTCGCCGCCTGGCAGATCGCGAAAGCGCTTGGAATTTCTAAGAAACAAGGTTGGGCACCTTTCGCCTGTATCCAGCCCATGTACAACCTCGTCAAACGGCAGGCAGAGGTGGAAATATTCCCTCTGGCGAAG
>JAGXKM010000130.1 GCA_018335275.1 Anaerolineales bacterium
GCAGGGGGGAGGAAGAACTTCCTGAAGACAGCGGCGATCCGTTCCAATTGAACATCGCCAACGCGCTTTGGGGTCAGAAGGACTATCACTTTGAACAGGCCTTCCTGGATACGATCGCCAGATATTACGGCGGGGGAATGCGCTTGGTGAACTTCCTGGAGAAGGCGGAAGAGGCGCGCCAGACGATCAACCAGTGGGTCTATGAGAAGACCGAGGGTAAAATTGAGGACCTGATCCCCAAAGGCGGGGTGGGCGCTGGAACAAGGCTGGTGCTCACCAATGCCATTTACTTTAATGCCTCCTGGTTGGAAAAATTCCCGGAAGAACGCACGGAGGACGGCGAGTTCTTCACCCTGGATGGGGAAACCGTCACGGTTCCCATGATGAGTTATGCTTCTCCACAGCGTTTCCGGTATCAGGATGGGGACGTGTATCAGGCGGTGGAGCTCCCTTATGTGGGGAACAATGTTTCCATGTTGGTCCTGGTCCCCGACCAGGGAGCTTTTGAGGAGTTTGAAGCCGACTTGAACGTGGAAACCTTGAGCGGCATCATTCAGAGCATGGAATCTCAGGCTGTGGATCTTACCTTGCCCAAATTCGAGTTTGAAACCGAGTTGAGCCTGGCGGAAGTACTGGTCGATATGGGCATGCCGGCGGCCATGTCCCCTGAAGCGGATTTCTCGGGCATGACAGGTTCTAAAGACCTGTTCATCTCGGATGTCTTTCACAAAGCCTTCGTCAGCGTGGATGAGGAAGGCACCGAAGCCGCTGCCGCCACGGCGGTGGTGATGACGGAATCCGCGATGCCGGCTTCCCCCGTGAAGATCACGGTGGATCGCCCTTTCCTTTTCCTGATCCGGGATAACGAGACGGGTGCTGTGCTGTTCCTGGGCCGCGTGCTGAACCCTGTTGAGTGAGTGCACCCTGAGTTTAAATTCAAAAACCTCCGAGGTGGGGGAAACGTCCCCTGAATGCCTCGGAGGTCTTTTTTTACCGGGTCTCCAGGGTCAAGAACTTGACAGTCTTTTGAGCTCTTCTTCAGCCAGGCTGTCATCCAGTTTCTCGAAGAGGGGCCCTGGGGATTGGATGTTTCTCCCCGCCGGCAGTTGGCTGGGCTCCCAGGTCCCACTCCCGTTTTCTGCAAGGTAACGGAGCACTTTGTGCTCGCTGAGCTCGTCCGAAATCTTTTCCACTTCTTGTCCCCCAAAGAGGGGGTTTTCGTATCCCAGCATCCGGTGCAGTTTTTCGCTGCTGAAGGGCAGCACCGGCGCCAGGAGGATCTTCACAGAATCAATGGCCTGCAGGGCGGTATAGATGGTTGTGCCCGCTTCGATTTTGTCCTCTTTGATCTCAAACCAGGGAGCCTGGTCATCGAGATATTTATTGACATCTGCCGCCAGGCTCATGGCTGTGTTGAGGGCTGAGCGCAGTTTGACCTGGTCATAGGCTTGGCCGACATCGTCGAATCCCTTTTTGATCTTCTCCAGGATCTCTTGATCGGCCGGCCGCAGCTCTCCAGGCTCCGGCACGGCCCCTTCCCAATACTTTTGGGCGAAGGAGAGCACACGGTTGACGAGGTTGCCCCAGGTGGCCACCAGTTCATTGTTGTTGCGGGCGATGAACTCATGCCAGTTCCAGTCGCTGTCTCTGGTCTCAGGCATAATCGCGGTCAGATAATAACGCAGGGGATCCGGATCGTAGCGGGACAGGAAATCCAGGGTGTCGATCACCCATCCCCGGCTCCCGGAAATCTTCTTTCCTTCCATGTTTAAAAATTCATTGGCGGGAACGTCATAAGGGAGGGTCAGCGTTTGACCCTTCGTCCCGTCGAACAATTCTCCAAACGATTCCCCCGCACCGGCCAATTCTGCCGGCCAGATCACGGCGTGGAAGGGAATATTATCCTTGCCGATGAAGTAATACGTGCGGCTGTCCTCTGCATACCACCAATCGTGCCAGGCGTCCGGGTCCCCGCCGTATAGTTTTGCCCATTCAATGGAAGCGGATAGGTAACCGATCACGGCCTCAAACCAGACATACAGCCGTTTGTCCTCCCATCCATCCACGGGGACCGGGATGCCCCATTTCAGGTCCCGGGTGATCGGGCGCCCGTGGAGGCCTTCGGTGAGGATCTGCCCCAGCGATTGACGGACGACATTGGGGCGCCAATAATCTTCTCGCTCCTTTAAAAAGTCAACGATCTCGGACTGCAGCCCCCCCAGGTCGAGGTAAAAGTGTTCCGTTTCCCGGAGCACGGGTGTGGAACCATCCATCTTAGAACGGGGATCGATCAGTCCGTTGGCTTCCAGTAAATTTCCGCACTCATCGCACTGGTCTCCCCGGGCGTTCTCGTATCCGCAGATATAACAGGTTCCTTCCACATATCGGTCGGGCAGGAACCGGTCCTGTTCTGGAGAGTACCACTGCTCCTGGGTTTCCCGGTACAGATGGCCGTTCTCCCGCAGGGCAGTGAACATGGTTTGCGCCACCTGGAAATGGTTCTCGGTGTGCGTGCTTGTGAAAAGGTCGTAGCTCAATCCTAGTTGTTGAAATAGGTCCAGGAATTTTTCGTGGTATTCTTTGTAAACTTCTTCCGGGGCCTTTCCCTCCTCATCCGCGCGGACGGTGATGGGCGTGCCGTGGGAATCCGACCCGGAGACCATCAGAACCCTGTTTCCAGCCAACCGGTGAAAGCGCGCGTAGATGTCGGCGGGGAGATATGAGCCCGTGACATTGCCTACATGGATGTCTGCGCTGGCGTAAGGCCAAGCGACCGCGACAAGTATATTTTCAGTCATCTTTTCCTCCTCTGGGGCCTGCCTGAATGATTCCAATAAATAAAAAAAGCTGTCCAATTCGGACAGCCAGGTTGTGCGACTTGGCGGGGGAATTACCCTCCCCTTCTGAACCTGGGCGATGTCCGTTGGATGGCGTGGCGCATCATGCTCATGGGCATCATGGCCATAGCCAACATTGCGGACATCAACATCAAGACGAGGGTGGGGTTCATGTTTAACAAGCTCTTGCAATGGGTGATGAATTGATTTCCTTTAGTCTATATGGGGAAGGGACATTTGTCAAGACTTGCTCCTTTTCTTCTGGAGTATGACCGGGCTGGGAAAAGATTTCTGCCCTTAATATGCAGTCCTAAAGGGCTCATTATTAGAACTCTATAATAGTTTCCCTTCTACCTCTGACTCTTACCCCTCCGTGTTACAATATTTGAAATACGAGCAGCTATTTCCCAAAAACGATGACATTAAAAAAGAACAACCCTCTCCGGCTGGACGTCAGCCATGTAGCAAGACAATCTCCAGGGACCTACCGCACCTTTGATCTCCATTTCCCTTCCCTGCACTTTGAGCCCGATCTTGATCTCCATGATCTGGAAGGGGAGATCACCATCTCAGTGACGGATGATGGTGTGGCAGCGGAGGGACAACTTTCCGCGAAGACGGAGTTAGAATGCACACGTTGTTTGGAACCGTATCAGCAGACGCTGGATATCCATTTCACCGAGATCTTTTCCTTTTCACCCTCGCAAGATGAAGAGGATGATCACAAGGAACAGCAGCTCCCGCCTGATGGCTACATTGATCTTGAACCCTTAATCCGGGAGTACGCTTTGCTGGATATCCCCATCAAACATCTTTGCTCGGAGGGATGTAAAGGTCTCTGTTCGGTGTGCGGCGCAAATCTCAACCATGAGGACTGCGGCCACCGCCAGGAAGATATCGACCCCCGGATGGCGAAATTAAAGCAGCTGCTTGATGAAGAGGAAATGGAGGAGCTGGGCAGGGAGTAGCTTCTCTATCTGTGATGGATGTGTAAATACGCTGTCGGCTGGCAGCGTATCTGTTATGCCCCAAACCCGAAAAAAGGTGTTACCTCACTTCAAAACCAGCCTTTATCCGATTTCGATCACCTCTGGGTCGTGGTCAGAAGAAGTAACTTTCCAGTCTAAACCTTCTGCTTCCGCTTCTGTGATTTGATCGAAAGGCATTTTGAGATATTTTCCTTGAGCTTCCACAGCAACCCTTCCATCCTTGAGAAGGATTTCACCGCTGCCCTGAAAACCGCGGTGGGTGTCCTTTTCTATGCGCCCCAGAACATGGATTTCCTTCCCGATGGGGACGGGCTTTCGATAGCGGACATGGATCTCCAGGGTCACCCCCCAGATCCGGTCGTGTTCGATCATGATCGCTCTTCCGATCGTTTCATCCAGGATGGTGGAGGAAATCCCTCCGTGCAGGCGGCCGGGGTACCCCTGGTGCTCTTCGCCGGGTTTAAAAATTCCCATGAGCTCACCGTTGTCTAATTCGTAAAAAGACGCATGGAGCCCAAAGGGGTTCTCGAAGCCGCAAACGAAACACATGTTAGAATTTTCTTGTTTGGCTGTCACCTGGTAGCGCATGTCACCTCCATGGGAAGGGATCAATATATTCTTACGTCTGTTACTTATGTTTTGAAGAAGTACTGTGATATTTTTAGCACGGTTTGGGATGGATTGCAATATAACCTACTTTATTCATTTCTGGAGAAGGAGAAAGGATCATGCAAGGAAATTTAAAAGAAAAATGGGCTCTGGTCACAGGAGCTTCTTCCGGACTGGGTGTCGATTTTGCACGACGTCTGGCTGAGCGGGGATGCAATCTGATCCTGGTGGCCCGCCGCGAGGAGCGCCTGGCGGGGGTGCGGGAGGAGATCGAGAGTGAGTACGGTGTGGAGGCCAGGGTGATGGCCATGGACCTGGCCCGGGACGAAGCACCCCGTGAACTCCTGGATGAGGTAGATAAGGAAGGACTCCCGGTTGATGTTTTGATCAACAACGCTGGTTTCGGGATGCACGGTCCTTTTGAGGAAGGCGATTGGGAAC
>JAGXKM010000131.1 GCA_018335275.1 Anaerolineales bacterium
CCTGCAAAGTGATATGGAAGATATCCCGGCGATTCTGGGAGACTTGAATGAAACCGCGGCGGAACTGGTCGCTGAGATGCAGTAAAGAGACCGGTTTTTAGAAGGATCATAAGGGCGGGTGAGAGAGCATTTTTCACCCGCTCTTTCTTTTTTCAGTGAAACATGTTTGAAAGGTCAGGTGGACATCTGACCCACACTTGAGTATCATTATTCCATGCACAGCCCAAAATTAACTTCTAAGCTCATTTTTTCTATCTTGGTCATACTCAACCTTTTTGCCTTGGCGGGTTCAGCATGCCGTTCCATGGAGGAGAAGGATCCCCGTCTCACACCCACTCCAACTGGTGCGGCATCTGGGATCAAAACAGAAGAAAGCGTGCCTGCTTCAGCGACTCCGACCCTGATAGCGGAGGTTATGGGGGCAAAGATAGCTGATCTGGGAGGTATGGAACTCGTCTTCTGGCACGCGTGGGATGGTAAGCAGGCATCGGTAGGGATCCAGGCTGTTGTTGACGAATTCAACGCCCAGAACGATTGGGATATCACAGTGAATGTTGTGGGTCACGAAGGTTATCTTGCCTTAGAGGACGCGATGGACGCTGCCGTCCAATCAGACGACCTCCCGGATGTCGTGGTTGGTTTCGGCAATACACTCATGTCCTGGTATGGTGCGGAGGTGGTCGCTGATCTCACACCCTATCTCGAGAACGAAATGGTGGGGCTCAGTGACCAGGTCCAGGCGGATTTTTTCCCGGAAGCCTTTCAGAGTGTGAGGATGACCGATGGGACGATGGTGGGGGTCCCCTTGCAGCAGACCGCCATGGTCCTCTTTTATAATCGAACGTGGGCTCAAGAGCTCGGTTTTGAAAGCCTCCCTTCTCATTCTCAAGCGTTGAAAGAACAGGCTTGCGCGGCGGCGAAAGCCGGTCATGGTAACGATGAACCTGGAAATCAGGGCACGGGCGGGTTGGCTCTTGACCCCAGTCCCTCCCATGCCATGGCCTGGGTCTTTGCATATGGTGGCGATGTTTTCGATGAGGAAAAGGGAGAGTATGACTTTACGACTCAACCGGTGGTAGATGCCGCTGACTTCTGGAAAACTTTAGGGGAAGAAGAATGTGCCTTTGAAATGGAAGGGTACCTTTATCCGGAAACGTTTTCTGAAAATGTGTTTTCCAGAAGGAGAGCGCTCTTTGCGGTGGGGTCCACCTCCATACTTGTGGATCATCCAGAGATGTTTGAGGGAAACAATCCAGAAATGGATGAATGGGCGCCAATGCCCTTTTTAGGAGAAGACGGCAGCAGTGCGGTGAACATTTATATCACCTCATTGGCGGTCATCGATTCCACCCCTGCGAAGAAACTTGCTTCCTGGTTGTTCGTCAAAGACCTGCTTTATCCCGAGAAACAGGCGGCCTGGGTCATGTACAGCGATACCTATCCTGTGCGGCGGCGAGCTGTGAGTAAGTTGGAAAGATACCAGGCGGAAAACCCAGCCTGGGCGCTGGGGTGGGATCTGCTGGAGGTTGGAAAATCGGAACCCACAGCCCCCTCCTGGAGAATCGTCCGGTGGGCTGTAGGCGATGCGTTTGCGGGTATTCTCCAGGGTTCCTCCGGGGATGTCCAGGATATCCTTGAGGATCTCAACGACCTGAGTGAGGAGTTAGTTGGCTTAGAAAATTGACACCAGGCATGTCTTGTGGGTTAAGTTACGTTATACTTATCTAGAGGTTTTTGTTCTACACATTTGTGAGAGGGTTATGTCAAAACGGCCTCATGTTGAGATTTACACGGATGGCGCCTGCTCCGGGAATCCCGGCCCCGGGGGGTGGGCTGTCCTCCTCCGCTATGGAAAGCATGAAAAAGAACTCAGCGGTGGAGAGAAAAAGACGACCAACAACCGCATGGAACTCACGGCTGCCATCCAGGCCCTTCAGTCTTTGAAAGAATCCTGCAGTGTGGACCTTTTCACCGATTCGGAGTACTTAAAAAGGGGGGTCACGGAGTGGATGGATGGCTGGAAAGAGCTGGGTTGGAGAAGGGGTAAACCTGGCAAGACAAAGAAACTGGCCAACGCGGATTTGTGGCAAACCCTGGACCGCGTGGTGGAGGACCACCATGTCAAGTGGCACTGGGTCCAGGCTCATGCAGGAAATCAAGAGAATGAAAGGGTGGATGCACTGGCCAGAAAAGCCATCCCATCTTGAGGCAGGGTTGGGTGTTTTCCAGGTTTCTTTTAGTCGTGGAGTTAAGGGGGAGCTGCATACCGGAAGTCCTTCTCTGTTTCAACTCCAATTTTTTGAAGCCTGGTATTCTACACATTGTCCCTTTTGTTGACCGGGGTATTTATCGCCTTCACACTCTTGGGGTGTGGATTCTACCCCTTAGGGTATAATTTTGGCATGGAAAATGCTGAGAATTGGCAGAAACAAGTTAAGCGGGAGTTGGCCAGGGCTTACCGGGCCAGGGAGGAGGGGAATGAGGGCAGAGCCCGCGTGTGTGCCCGGCGGGCAGCGGGATTTGCTGCGGATGCGTTTTTCCGACAGCGCGGGATAGACCCACCTGCCCAAAGCCCGTTTAACCTCCTGGAGAAGTTGGGTTCAGAATTTGCGCTCCCGGAGCCTGTGCTGGAGACCCTCAAGCGCTTAACATTACGCGTGGACCATGAGTTTAACCTTCCACCTGAAGTGGATCTGATTCAAGAATCAAAAAAATTGATCAGGGTGCTCTTCCCCGAGAAAGAGATATCCCCTCAGTCCGATGAGCAAATTTCGCAGGAATAATATTCTGTGTGAGCATCACGGGATAATGGTTTGGAGATGTGCTGGGATGACAATGATGATCAAGCGCTGGAATAGACTTTTTTGGGTGATTTTGTTGGCGGGGGCCATTGTGGGCTGTTCAACGCATGTGACCGCTGTGCCGGGTTCACCCACACCCTCCGCCGCCGTATTTCCTTCTTTGACCCCGACAGTTGAACCTACTGATATCCAGCTCATTGCGACGGAGACCCCACTTCCTACATCCCCACCTACCCCGACTCCCCGGGCGAAGCATCCGCAATATAAAATCTCGGCTGAGTTGGATTATGCTGCACTGCAGGTCAGCGTAACGGAAACCATCACCATTCAAAATCCGGCCCAACAAGAACTTGCCAGCCTTTCCCTGGTCGTGCCGCCCCATACCCCCTGGTGGCCGAACGTTTTTCGCCTACAAGAATTGGCCTGGCAGGATGGAGAAAAAATCACGGAGTATTCGCTGGAGGGCGTGCGCTTGAAAATCCCCATCCGGGAAGCCTGGTTCCCGGGCCAGAGCCGGGATCTGACGATCACATACACCCTCTCCCTTCCGGAGATGAATAATGTAGCGGGGGTGGGCCCCAGCCCCTTTGGATATTCAAGGACAAAGGATAACAATTTGGTGAAACAGGTCAACCTGGTGGATTGGTATCCTTTCTTGCCGCCTTACCAGGAGGGCAAAGGGTGGATCATACATGACCCGCAGGTTTATGGGGAATATCTGGTCTACCCCCAGGCGGATTTTGATGTTTCTCTCCAAATCTTGAATGGGCCAGAAGATCTGGTTATTGCTGCCAGTTCGTTGGACAGGGGCGGGGAAGGGAGCCACCGCTACCAACTTGAAGAAGCTCGAAACTTCGTGCTCTCGCTCAGCCCCTATTATCAGGTTCTGGAGACAGAGGTGAATGGGATCCAGGTGTTGGGGTACCATTTTCCTTTTTATGAGAAAGCCGGAGAAGCCGCGTTTCAGACCACGGTCGATGCCCTTCAGCTTTACGCTGATCTGTATGCCCCCTATCCGCAGTCCAGCCTGACCATGGTTCAGGCTGATTTTGATCACGGCATGGAGTATGAAGGCTTATATTTCTTGAACAGGTCATTTTTTAACGGTTATAATGATTCGCCCTCCAGTATGCTTGTGACCATCGCCGCCCATGAGACCGCCCACCAGTGGTGGTATGGGTCCGTGGCTAACGATCAGGCCCTGGAACCCTGGCTGGACGAGGCTTTATGCACGTACCATGAGAAAATATTCTTAGAAACTTATTATCCCGAAGCTGTAGCATGGTGGTGGGACAACCGTGTCGATTATCGGGACCTCCAGGGGGTGATCAACCGTTCTATTTACGAGACGCAAAGCTACTTGGATTACCGGGATGCCACCTACCTGCAGGGGGCTCACTTCATGGAAGACCTGCGAAACACGATCGGGGATGAAGCTTTCTTTTCTTTCTTGAAAACTTACGCGGAGGCTTACGCGGGAAAAATTGCTACAGGGGATGATTTCTTCCGTTTGCTTGATACATATGCTGAGGTAGATCTGCGTTCCCTTGTGGATATGTACTTTCAAGATCGCCCCTGATATATTTTGAGAAATCCACCTTCCTGCTTAAATAGGAATTCATCTTATTTGCCAAAATGAGGTCTGTTCTGGGGTGTGATATACTTCGCAATGAGCTGGTACCGATACATGTCAAGGAGATGGCAAGGATGGCGGAACAAGAAAAACGAAGGATCACGGCCGAAGACCTATACAAGTTTCAACTTGTTACTGAGGCGGAGATTTCACCGGATGGCGCCCATGTGGCGTATTCCGTCCAGAGGGTGGATGAGGAAAACGAGAAGAAGTATGCTAATTTATGGGTCGTTCCCGCGGAGGGTGGGGACCCCGTGCGGTTTACGGTAGGAGATCACGTGGACAGCATGCCGCGCTGGTCTCCCGATGGAAGCCAGATCGCTTTCCTTTCCAACCGCGATGATGAGAAGCAGTC
>JAGXKM010000132.1 GCA_018335275.1 Anaerolineales bacterium
ATCTATTTTAAGTACTTATTTGCTTAGAAGGAGGCAAAAACCACATGTTAAAAAACCTGATCAAAGAAGAAGGCGGATTTACCCTCGTTGAGCTTCTGGTCACCATCGCCATCCTGGCCGTGCTCTTTGGTGTCGTCACCCTCAGCCTGACGGGCGTGGGGTCTGATGCAGAGGAAACCGTCAATGACGCTGAATTGGGAGTCGTACAATCGGCAGTTGACATCTATTTTGCTGAAAATAACATTTCATCTCTGGATGCCAGTGACGTTCCTACTGCTGAATGTTTACAAGGAAATTATAGTTTTGAAACGTATTTACGTTTCACAGACGGAAACAGCAAATGTCAATACACTGTGACAACTGGAGGTGATGTTAGCCAGGAAGCAGATTGCACATCAAGCACTTGCCCGTAAGGTATCGCATAAGACACGTGGTAAAAAAGGATCGCCGGGTCAGGCGATCCTTTTTTAATTAATTTTCAAACATACGCCGCTTCATCTTTGGGAGAATTTGCCTTGATCCATAAATCACAACCTTTTGATGAAACCTGGCATATTAGAAGAAATTTACAGTGAGCTCCTACCTACCGGATCCTGCGTTCCTGCCGCGCTCCCGGTTACTCAGCCTTCCACGACCTCTAAAAAGGCCTCCACCACCCGGGGGTCAAAATGCTTTCCGGATTCCTCTTTGATGTGCTCCAGCGCCTTTTCATCCGACCACGCTTCGCGGTACGGGCGTCCGGAGCGCAGCGCGTCCCAGACATCCACCACAGCGAAGATCCGGGCCTCCAGGGGGATCTCCTCCCCTTTCAAGCCTTCCGGATAGCCCAGTCCATCCCAGCGTTCATGGTGATAGAGCGGGATATCCAGCGCCGGGCGGAGATGTTCGATGGAGTTCAATATCTCATAAGCGTACATCGGATGCTGGCCTATTTCCTCTCTCTCCGCTTCCGTCAATGCCCCTTTTTTCTTCAAGACCCGATCCGGGATCCCCATCTTACCCACATCATGCAGGTACGCCCCTCTACGGATATCGTCCCACGCCTGCTCATCCACCCCCAATTTCTGCGCCAGCTGCAGGGTTAAATCCACCAATCTCTGCCCGTGGCCCTTGGTCTCGATGTCCCTCAATTCCATGGCATGGGCCCAACTCTGGATGACCGCGTCATAGGCCTCGTTCAATTGTTCTTTGGATCGCCTTAGATTCTTATAGAGATTCCGCTGATCGATGGCGATCGCTGCCTGCCCAGCCAGGGCCTCCAAAAAATCAACCCACTCTGAGTCAGCATCCAGCCAGGAACGGTGGAATATTTCCAGAACCCCGACCAGCTTCCCTTTCGCCATCAAGGGGACTCCGATGTAAGAGGTGAACTCCTCGCGGTCAAAATCAGGGGAACGGATAAATTCCACCCCCTCCTCCTCAAGATCCGGAATAAACAACGTTTCGCGAGAAGAGGTTATACCCCCTACCGGGCCTTCTCCCAACTCCAGGTCCGTGTATTTCAGGGGATTCGTTCGAAAGCCCGCCTGGGTGATGATTTTCAGCGAATCCAGTTGGGGATGCCTGTACAGGATATCGACCGCATCCACATCAAGCAGGTTTACCAACTGATCACGCAAGGTGTCCAACATCATGGGCAGGGATTGGCTCTCAGTGATCGTTTGATCCATCCTATGCAGAGCGTTCAAGCGTTTAATGTGTTTCTGGGACTCTTCTAATAAATACGACTTTTGCAGCCCCATGGCGATCAAGGTAGCGACCCTTTCACACATACGCACGTCCCGGTCATGGAAAGCCTCTTGCTGGAAACTCTGGATTTCAAAGACGCCGATTTCTCTTTCATCAACCATGAGGGGGACAAGCAAGGCGGAGCGAGTGACCCCTTTGATACCCTCCACCTCTTTCCCGCTGTACATCTCCCCATGCCGCCCAAAGGCATAGTGGGAATCGTTTTCCGCTACATCCGGCACATGCACTGTTTCTCCGGATTGAATGACCCGGTTGAGAAGAGAAGATTTCATTTTGGTTTGGGAGGCATGCGGGGAATAATACGCCGGGTCCAAACTTTGCCCCTGGCCCCAGACAAACTTCACATCCACCTCTTCCCGCTCCTTTTTCACCCTGAAAAGGAGCAAGTAATCCACATCCACCACCTGCCTGAGATGGGAGACAATGCTTTCATACATCTCCTCAAGGTCCAGCGTGGAGCGCAGGCTTTGGGAAAGCGCATCCACCACTTCTTGCTGTTCAGCGGTTTGTTGGCGCTCCTCCTCCAATGCCCGTTCCCGGCTGAGATCCAGGATGGTGCCCTGGTACCCCCTTACCTTGCCGTCCACCTTGTAGTGCGTGCTGGAAATCAGGGTCGGAAATTCTTGTCCGTCTTTTCTGCGCAGGGTGAGGGGATAATCTTTAATGGATTCTTCTTCCCTGAGCTTCTCCAGATATGCTTCATGGTCTTCAGGTTTCGAATACAGTTCCCGAAAATGTACCCCCATCATCTCCTCTTTGCTTTGATAATCAAAGAGATCTACCGCAGCCTGATTCATGTCCACCCAATGACCATCCTTGGTAGCCATAAACATCGCATCCGGCGAGGTTTGGAAAAAGCTGTAATAAATCTCCTCCCGGTCGCTCAGGGCCCTTTCCGCTCTCTTCCTCTCTGAGATATCCCGGGCAATGGTGATGACTGCCTTTTCCCCCTCGTAGTTGATGACCTGGCTGCTGGTCTCCACAGGATAACTGGACCCGTCTTTGCGCTTATGCACGCTCTCCGCCACGAGATGGCCCTCCTGGCGCAGGGCCTCCATCTGTTGGGAATCAACGGAACGCTCTGCGTGCTCATCAAGGTCGCCCAAGGACAATTCAAGCAGCTCACTTCTGGTGTACCCCAGGTGCTCACATACCTTGTCGTTCACATCCAGGATCCCCCCCTCAAGATCATGGATGAATATCGGGTCAGATGCCCTGTTAAATATCAGCGAATATCTGATTTCAGATTCCCGCAGGGCATCCATAATCTCCATACGCTGCTGCGCTTCCTGGGTCAGGCGCTGGTTGGCCTCCAAGAGGATCTTTGTACGTTCAGAGACGATCTCCTCTAATTCTTCCTGATAGGATCTGTGCTCCCTTTCCGCTTCTCGTTTCTGGAACGCGCTTTCCATGACCTCCAGCAGGCGCGAAAGGTATTCCCCCTTGTCGTCCTTGACGATATAATCCACAGCTCCAGCCCGGAACGCTTGAACAGCAATTCGCACTTCCTCCACCGAAGCGAGAATCACAATGGGAATCTCCTCAAAACGTTCCAGGAAAGCATACGTTTTCCTCTCATCAGGGGGGTTATCGAGTAGGATCATATCCACCCCCTTATCCCCGATGACCCCCTCCGCGGCTTGCACTGAATTCACCACCAACAAATCATAAGGGAGGTCCTCATCGGCGAGCACCTCCCTTAACGTTTCTTGATCCTCATCCATGGGCTTCACATACAGAATATCTTTCATAAGTTCAGCTGTCCTTAATCAAAATCAACCAAATTAAATCTCCCGTGCTTAAGGTTCCCGGGAAAATCCCTGCGCATTTAGATGGATCATCCACATCGGATAAATGCCCTGGAATCAATCAACCTCCACATTTCAGGGATATGTACCCTGTTCATATTATAAAAAGAAGAAATCCTGAGAGGGCGGGTGAGAAATAAGAAACAATTATCAAATTTGTCATTAAGGCTGAAACTCATGCCTGCTTGATATGACATCCAGGAAGACCTTTACCACCTGGGGATCAAAGTGCTTTCCGGATTGCTCTTTGATGTGCGCCAAAGCTTCCTCATCCGGCCACGCCTCCCGGTAGGGGCGGTCAGAGCGGAGCGCGTCCCAGACATCCACAATGGCGAAGATCCGGGCCGCAAGCGGAATCTCCTCCCCTTTGAGCCCCTGGGGATACCCGCTCCCGTCCCACCTTTCGTGATGACAGTAGGGAATGTCCAAAGCGGGTTCAAGATGCTCGATAGGGGAAAGCAATTCATGGGCAAAGGTGGGATGTTTCCGCATCACCTCCCACTCTTCCTCCGTCAAGCTGTCCGGTTTATGCAAAATCTGATCCGGCACGCCCATTTTCCCGATGTCATGCAGCAGCGTCCCTTGCCGGATGTGGGCCAATTCCGCCCCCGTGACGCCCATCCTCCTGGCGATGGTCAATGTCAATTTTTCCACCCGCCGGCTGTGACCTTCTGTTTCCTGATCGCGGAGTTCCAGGGCCCGGGCCCAGCCCTCAATAACTTCATTGTAAGCTCTCACCAAATCCATATTCGAGCGCTCCAGGTCATTGAAAAGGTGCAGGCGGTCGATAGCGATCGCAGCCTGCCCCGCCAGGGTTTTCAAAAAATCAATCCATTCAGAGGATGGGTCCAGGGGGGAGCGGTGAAAGACCTCCAAAACCCCGACTATCTCCCCTTTGGCGATCAGGGGAACCCCATAATAGGCCACAAATTCCTCCTGGCGGATCAACTTCGCCCGTTCGAAACGGACAGTCTCCAGGGTCAAATCGGGGATGTGGACGATTTCCCGCTTTAGAACCGCTCGCCCGGCCTGGCCTTCCCCGATCCGCAGGTTCGTCTGCCGCAGGGCATCGCTTCGAAACCCCGAACCGGTTGCGAACTCCAGGGTGTGCATGGCAGGTTGGTAAAGGAGGATGGCCCCCGCATCGATGTCCAGATTCTGTATGAGGCGGTCGATGAGCACGTTCAATGTCGTCGTCA
>JAGXKM010000027.1 GCA_018335275.1 Anaerolineales bacterium
ACTGATGAAAAGGTACAATTTGCACAGAAACGGCTAAATCAAAGACCAAGAAAATGTTTGCATATCCGGACACCTGAAATGGTGTTCTTCAAATTAAGTGATGTTGCACTTGAAACTTGAATCTAGCGGTCATAAGAAGTGTTAAAATGTGCTTTATGATAGCTGTGGGTTCTGCAACCAGGGAAAAAGCATCGGAGCAAATCAGGCCATTTGATGTCCGCAGTGATCTGATGGCGGTTTCTGACCTGGTCGAATTGTGTTTCGCGGAACGTTTGTCGCGGGATGGGAAAGCCCTGCTCCGCAAGATGCGTAAGTCTGCCCGTAATAAGCGATTTCAACAGTGGGCATATCAAATGGCGGGACGGGTTTCCATGCCCTTCACGGGTTTCGTCTGGGAGGATGGGGGAGAAGTGATCGGCAACCTGAGCCTGATCCCGTACCACCTCTCGGGCGGCGATTACTACATGATCGCCAATGTCGCCGTTCATCCCGAATATCAAAGGCGGGGGATCGGGCGCGCGCTTGTGTGTCGGGCATTGGATTTTCTGAGGCCGCGAAATTTGGATGGCATCTGGCTGCAAGTCGATGAGGGGAATCAAGCTGCGATTCGCCTTTACCAGGGGCAAGGGTTCCGCGAACGAACGCGGCGCACAACATGGTTCCGGCAACCTGAAGAGAGAGTGGGGGATAGTATCTGGAAAAAGCCAGCGTCCCTAGCGGTAGAAAATAGATATGCCAGAAACTGGCACCAGCATCGAAAATGGCTGGACGAATCGTATCCAGGGCAGGTGCGCTGGCACCTGCCGCTGAAATTATCGTACCTCCGGGGCGGGATCCTGGGATTCTTGACCCGGATGACCTATGTCCGACCCGACATCAGACAATGGTCGGTGACCGTCGAGGGAAAGTTTCTGGGAGCGTTGACCTGGCAATCTTCTAAACGCCATTCTGATTGGCTGTGGATCGGGGCGCCTCCTGGAGGGGAACAGCTGGTCCTCGAGGCGTTCTTTTCAACTTTCCCCCAAGCCTTTGAGCGCAGGGTGCGGCTCGATTATCCTGCCGAGAGGGCAAATCGAAGCCTGGAGCAGTGCGGATTTTCCCCATCCAGGACGCTCATCTGGATGAAGCATGAGGATGATAAGAGGGGATAGCGGGGGAGGCGTTTAATTCCATTCCAGGCTGCTTCTGGTCTTCCAATATACCGGGCAGGACTCCTGAAGGTCCTCCAGCGCAGTTTCCAGCTCTTCATCCCAGGTTAGTCCTAAGGCTTTGATATTGGATTCCAGGTGCCCGGTACGCGCTGCGCCGCTGAGGACGATGTCCACCCAGGGCTGGGCGAGGACAGCCGCCAGAGCGAGAGCATCTATGGTGGTGGAGTGTTTTGCGGCTTCTTGCTCCAAGCGCTCCCTTTTGTCTGAGAAGGAAGGGCGCTGATTGCGGGGGGTCAATCGTCCATTGGCAAGCGCTTCCTTGACGATTACCCCCAGGCCTTGCTGGTGAGCGCGGGCCAAGACCGGACCCGCAGAACGTTCTAACAAATTCCATGTCGCCTGCACAGCATCAAAAACTTGGGCGCCGCCCAACCGGCAGCTTAAAGCTTTCTCAATCACCTGGGCCTGGTTCTCTCCGCTCACGGTCAGGCCGACAGCAAGCCCTTTTTCTTTCATCTGGATGAGCTCCCTCAGTACCTCTATGTTTTCCAGAACCCCGCTTTCTAAGGTGGCGGAGTGAATCTGGTAAAGGTCCAGATGGGGTCCGAGGATTTCATGGCTCTCTTTCCATTGTCTTCGAAGGACCTCGAGGCTGTGTTCTTTGACTTCGTGTACTTCTGCATCCACTTTCCATCCCGCTGTGTAGGTATATCCCCATTTGGAACCAACCGTAATCTCCCCGGGTGATATCCCTCTGGATGCCAGCCAACTGGCAAGGAATTTCTCCGCTCGCCCGTAGGATCTTGCGGCATCAAAATATCGCACTCCCGCTTGGTAGGCAGTATCCAGTACGCGATGAGCGTGTTCTTCCATGTCAGGGACGGGGTAGTTTTCCGGTAGATCCTCTTTGTGGCCGAGGTTGATGTAACCGGGGCGCCCAAGGGCGGCTAAACCTAAACCAAGGGGCGTAATGTGCAGATGAGTATTTCCCAATTTTGTGATTTCCATAGAGACCTCTGTAGGTATTTATTCCCCCTCAGGAAGGGGTGGAGGATATTTTTTAACGTTAAGGGGCTTGTCCTCAAAACCGTAAATAAGATTCCTCCCCTGCCTAAAGCATAGAATAGGCGAAGACATTTTGCCCTGGTTGACTTTCTAATAATTTCAGCGTATACTGAGTATACCTTGGAGGTAAAGCTATTATGCGATTCGTAAACTCCAAAAGAATATTTCACTTGTAAGCCAAGCACGCCTGCGAAAGTTGCGTGCTTTTTTGTTATTTGACTAACTGTGGAGGTAGAGGCATGGATTCAGGGATGATCGGAAAAATCCAAAAATCGAAGCAGTACGCAACGGAACGCGATCGTATTCAGATCGATGGTTTATCGGTTACTTTTGAGGGTACAAATAACTCTCATAAGGTATCATTTCAAGATGGTAAGTGGCAGTGTGATTGTGATTTCTTCAAAACTCGCGACCGGTGCAGCCATACCATGGCGCTGGAACGCATTCTTGTTCAGGATGCAAACCTGACTTTTGCTGATCCCCTGTAAAGTCTATAAATCCAGCGTATCAGAAGGGAAACTCCGCAGGGACTTCTTTGCGGAGTTTCCCTTTTTAAGGCTTTGCTCATCTTCCCTGAGACTGCTTGACTGCTGCGGTCAGGAGGAGATACAATGTCTGCCATGAAGTATTACATTTGGACGTCTGGATGTCAAATGAATGTCGCTGACTCGCGCAGGGTGGCTTCGGCCTTAGAACAGCTTAATTACCGACCCACCGCCCGAGCGGAAGATGCGGATGTCGTCGTCTTAAACACCTGCGTGGTCCGGAGGAGTGCGGAGGAAAGCGCCAAAGGGAGGATAGGGTCTCTGCGAGGGGTGAAAGAAAAGAATCCGGATATGGTGATCAACGTCATGGGCTGTTTGGTCGGGGTGAACGGGCATGAAGAGTTGGCAAAAGAATATCCATATGTGGATGTCTTCTCTCCTCCCTCTGACCCAGGTCCGTTGGTGGCTTATTTGACCCAGGATAAGACAAAAGAATATCAAAGAGAAGCGACCTCGCGGCGCTTTGCCTTCATGGACGGTGACCTGGCGCTGCCGGCTGGTGATCAGTCCCGGTTGGTTTCAGCCTTCGTCCCCGTCGTTTTGGGCTGTTCCCATGCCTGTACGTACTGTATCATTCCATACCGGCGGGGGGTTGAACGCAGTCGTCCTCTGGGAGGTGTCTTGAACGAAGTCCGCTCTCTCGTCTCTCAGGGCGTGAAGGAAGTCACGTTTTTAGGCCAAATCGTGGACCGTTATGGCCTGGACTTACCCCAAAAGACGCATTTGACAAACTTGCTGCACAAAGCTCACAGCATCCAGGGGCTGGAGCGGATCCGGTTTTTGACGTCGCACCCGAACTGGTTTGACCGGGATTTGATGGAAGCTGTGGCGGCGCTGCCCAAGGTCATGCCCCATATCGAAGTCCCCAACCAATCAGGGGATGACGAGATATTGAAGGCAATGAGGCGGGGATATACAGCGGATGAGTATCGATCGTTGATAGGTGAAATCCGGGACCGCATCCCGGAAGTCAGCATTGCCACCGATCTTATCGTAGGGTTTCCCGGGGAAACGAAAGAGCAGTTTCGAAATACATATCGGCTTATGAAGGAGCTTCGACTGGATGTGACTCACATCGCCCGATACTCCGTGCGACCTCAGACGGTCGCCAGCCGCAAGATGGTTGATGATGTCGATCCGGAAGAGAAATGGCGCCGTTTCCGTCTTCTGGAGAGCCTGCAAGAGGAAATCAGTTCGGAAATCAACGCAGAATACCAGGGGGAAAGGGTGGAAGTCCTTTTTGAAGGCTGGGACAGGAAAGGCCGGTGGCGGGGTCGAACGCCAAATTATAAGCTGGTGTTTGTAGATGCCGAACGAAACCTGCGCGGGAAGACCCTTCCTGTGAGCATTAGCTGGGCTGGCCCCTGGTCAATGCAGGGTCGTCTGATATCTGATCAACATCGGACTTCGACACCCGCAGCGGGATAACGAGAACTGTGATCCTCTGAGAAATGCATGTGTTTGAATAGGGAGCATTGGTGGGAAAAAAGAAACTGGATATAGACCAGGAATACCCCGAACCAACTGTCGGAGGGTTGATATTCAACTCTGAGGGACAGATGTTAATTGTGAAATCGCATAAATGGCAGGGGAAATACACCATTCCCGGGGGACATGTGGAAGTCGGGGAAGCGTTGAAAGAAGCCCTGCACAGGGAAATCAAAGAAGAAACTGGACTGGAAGTGCGCGATCTCCAGTTCCTCTGTTTTCAAGAATACATCCGTGGAAGCAGCTTCTGGGAAGAACGACACTTCATTTTTTTTGACTTTACATGTCACAGCGACCAGGTGGAGGTGGACCTGAACGATGAAGCGGAAGAGTACCTCTGGCTGGATCCTGAGGAAGCTCTCCAATATCCCATTGACGATTACCTGCGGCATTCCATCCGTCTCTACCTTGACCAAAAACCGGAAATCCCTTGAGTTGTGTGAGGCTTTGGGGGGAGACAGGGACGGGGTTCGGGTTTCGTTTGAGCAGGATGAGCCAAATACAGGGAACGAAAAACTATTGCATACTTTCTTAATTTGTGGGTACAATGTGTTTGGAATACAGCTGCATTGATTCCCCAGACGAGGTTGAAATGTCCAGGAAAACCGCAGAAAAATTAGCCTATGTAGGGGTCATTCTGTCTTTATTTATCTCTGCTTGTAATATGCCCCGGGGTACATCGACCCCAATGGGTTCCACAGGAGTGGTGTACACAGCAGCTGCCCAAACTGTGTCGGCTCAATTGACAAAGGCAGCCGGCGGTGACCTGGAGCCCATCGATACACCATCTCCAGACCAAACAGCCATCTCTACGGGGACTCCCTTCTCGACTCCCAGGCCAGAATCCACCACGCCGGTTTCGGGCACAACCACTCCAACCACCGAGGCGGCGTGTGATCGGATGTCCTTTATCAAGGATGTGAATTATCCGGACGGCACGGATTTGCTTCCCGGTGAAGATTTTACGAAAACCTGGCAGATCAAGAATACAGGGACTTGCACCTGGACTCCGGGATATTCTCTGGTCTTTGACCGGGGAGACGCAATGGGGGGGCCTGCTTCAAAACGGTTGGCGGAGGAGGATGTTGAGCCGGGGGAGACGGTCGATATCTCTGTGGACCTTCAGGCGCCTGAGGGAACCGGGACGTACCAGGGTTTTTGGAAGCTCCGAAACGCATCCGGTCAAGTTTTTGGCACAGGTGAAGATTCCTCAAAAGCCTTTTGGGTCAAAATTGAGGTTGTGAAAGGTTCCGGGGTGATGTTTGACTTCAACTTGTTCGCGGACGATGCCGCCTGGGGAAGCGGGACCCTGCCGATTGATTACGAAAGTCTCGGGGACAGTATGCTTGTCTATGGAAACACGGGGGACCCCGGGGACCCCTTCGTGGATGTAAAGACGGAGCAAAAATTGGAGGATGGGCGGATCTCAGGCTACCTTTTGGTCACATATCCTCCTGTCGGGGAGGACCGATATATCATTGGACGCTACCCGGATTACAATGTCAATCCCGGGGACGCTCTCTTTGGGAGGGTGGGCCTGATTAAGAATCCGGATGACACCTGTGGCAGCGGGGATGTGACCTATAAGATCAGCTACACGATCAATGGGGATCTGGCTACGGTGGAAGAGCTTTGGAAGTGGAATGAGATTTGTGATGGAGAAACCAAATCCATCAGGTTAGATTTGGAAGACTTAGAGGGTAATAACGTACAATTTTATTTAATTGTGATCGCCAATACTGGATCAGAAGATAATTATGCTGTTTGGGATTCTCTAGCGATTAAACGGTAAGATTGTGAGGGGAATGATCAGATTCGCTATCTATCATAAAATACGGTAAAATAATTAAACCTTGTGATGATATACTGCGGTGACCATTTGGTAAGGGTTTTGAGGCCGCTCTTGATGGGGACGAGGAAAGGATGAAAGGAATACGTGTATGAGTGAAAATGAGTCAGCTAAGGATGTAATTGACAGCTATCGAAAGCGTCAGGCGCGGTCCTGGCAAACGACACTGTTGTTTGTGGGGATTGCTCTTTTGATCATCTTGGGGGCAGCTTTTCTGATTTTTTGGCTTACGGGAGCGCGGTTTGACCCGCGAGCGATGTTTGCTACCAAAACACCCACCGTTACCCAAACTTTAACCCCCACGCCTGTTCCCCCCACAAATACGATCACACCGACGCCCACAGAAGCTCCTCCTACGGACACACCGGCTCCCAGTATGACTCCGACCCGGTCCGGAGCTGTGATGTACGTCGCTCAGGAAGGGGACAGCCTGTATTCCATTGCGGAAAAATTTGACGTCGATTTACTTACCCTGGTGGTCCGGAATCGTGAAAGGGTAGATTTTGAATTGGATCTGGTCAATCCCAATATCTACGTTGGCGATGAAATCCTCATTCCCGCTCCCGGCGATTCCATTCCCACACCTACCCCGGTTGATGATGCGGCGCGCGGGATACCGGTGGAGTATACCGTCCGCCCGGGCGATTCCGTGGAGTTTATTGCCAGAAAACTCAACAGCACAGTGGCAGATATCCTTTTCCGGAATGAGTTCATTGAAGAAGAGCAGGACGGCGTTATCTATACCGGGCAGGTGTTAAATGTGCGCGTCAACCTGGTCACGCCGGTTCCAACAGAAGAAGATCAAGGTGAATCTCAGAAGACACCGGGCTCCATTTCAACCCTGACCCCGACCCCATAAATTCAGTTGACTTTTAAAGGAAACCCCTGCAGCCGGACCGTGAGGTCCGGCTGTTTGTCTTGACAGGGAGGGAGTGCCTGGTAAAATGAAAGTGTTAATTGATAATGATTATCAATATCAATAGAGGGGCGCAATGAGCCAAGATACAGGACAACAAAGGCTGCGAATCTGGAAGCGAATCCTTCGGGAACACGACCTGCGACTCACCCCGGCCCGGAAGGCTGTGATGGAAATTCTGACCGGGTGTGATAGGCCCCTGACCGCACAGGAAATCCATGACAGGGCCCGGGATCACAGACATTCGCTGGGCATAGCCAGCGTGTACCGCACCCTGGACACGCTTTCTGATTTGGACTTAATCCAGCGCATTCACCACCTGCAGGGCTGCGAGGCGTACGGCCCCGCGTTGACCGGTCATAAACATTTTCTGATCTGCACGGAATGTGAGCGTATGGTGGCTTTTCCCGGGTGGGATGAGCTGGATGACTATTTCAAAGCGGAGGGAGAAAAGCGTGGCTACCAGGTCAAGGATCATTGGCTGCAGTTGTTTGGGGTGTGCCCCGAATGCCAGTAATCCCGGCAAGACAAAGTGCACTTCAAATGGAGTTGTTTAAATGGATAGAAAACGTAATGGTTATTTCGTGCCCCTGATTTTTCTGCTTATCCTGTTTTGCTTATCTGCTTGCGCGCCAGCGGGGACATCTACCCGGGCTGATGTTGATGGGAAGCTGAAGGCAGTGGCCACCACCACCTTTGTGGGGGATGTGGTTTCCCGCGTCGGCGGCGAGCATATCAGCCTTACCGTGCTCCTGCCCTATGGGGCAAACCCGCATTCCTTCCAGCCCTCACCACAGGATGTGGCAGCTGTCAACCGGTCGGATGTCATCTTCGCCAACGGCGTGGGGTTGGAGGTCTTCCTGGAGGATTTGATCGAAAACGCAGGTGGGGATGCAGAGGTCGTTCATGTTTCAGAGGGGATTGACCTGCGATCATTCCCTTCCCAAACGGATGATGGCCATGATCATGAGGAGGGAGAGGATAAGGCGCATGATGATGCGGCGGAACAGGAAAATGGGGGCAGCGATGATCATGACCACGATCCCGGAGAAGCAGATCCCCATGTCTGGTTTGATCCTACAAACGTCATGGTCTGGGTGGACAACATCCAGGAAACGCTGACCCGGATCGATCCCGCGAATGAGGATCGCTATCAGGAAAATGCGCAAACCTACCGCGCCCAGTTAGAAGATTTGGACAGCTGGATACGGGACCAGGTTACCCAGATTCCAGAGGATAACCGGTATATCGTCACGGATCACACGGTGTTTGGGTACTTTGCTGAAGAATATGGTTTCCAGCAAGTGGGAGCAGTCATACCTTCCCCCACCACGGAGGCCCAACCCTCCGGAAAACACCTGGCGGAACTTTCCGATACCATCCGGGAATACGCTGTAAAAGCCATCTTCGTAGGGAAAGATTTTGATCCCAGTCTGTCCCAGCGCATCGCGGAAGATACGGGCGTAAAACTGGTCCAGCTGTACTTCGGTTCCCTGACCGAAGACGACGGTCCAGCCGGGACGTACATCGAGTTTATGCGATACAATGTAAAGACGATTGTGGAAGCGCTTAGATAATGCGTTTTCCGCATATGTAGTCCATGGCAGCGCTCTTTTTCCTATAGCAGCGGACCGGAGTGAGAAGCAAGAATCAAGAATGCCATCTGCCAGCAGCACGGATCGGGGGTACCCTGTTCATGAAGACGTTGTTTGATAATGTTCGTAAGCGTACATTTTCCCGGCGGCACGCACCCCATCATCCGGATGCGCCTATTCTGGCAGTGAAAGACCTCACCGTCAGGTATGAGAATGGGGTAGGTCTGGATGATGTCTCTTTTGACCTCATGGAGGGGGAGCGTGTGGCCGTGGTCGGCCCCAATGGGGCTGGAAAAAGCACCCTTTTTAAGGTCATTGCGGGTGTGATTGACCCTGTTGAAGGTGCGGTGGAGGTCTACGGCCATGAGCCGGGGGGCCATGTTTGCATTTCATACATCCCTCAGCGAAGCCAGGTGGATTGGAGTTTCCCGGTCACAGTAGCAGATGTGGTCATGATGGGCAGGATCAGCAAAATCGGTCCCTTCCGCATCCCTTCGCCTGATGATTGGCAGGAAGTGGAAGAAGCTCTGCGCCTGGTGGAGATGGCTGATTTATCAAAGCGTCAAATTGGTGAATTGTCCGGAGGTCAGCAGCAGCGGATGTTCGTCGCCCGCTCCGTGGCCCAGGAAGCGGAATTGATGTTGATGGACGAGCCTTTGACCGGCCTGGATGTCCCCTCTCGTGAAAATGTGATGCGGGCCTTGAACGCTTTGTCTGCCAAAGGGGTCACATTGATGGTCTCTATGCACGACCTCCAACTTGCTGCAGATCATTATGACCGGATTATGCTGCTGAACAAAAGTTTAATCACATTTGGTACGCCTGAGCAAGTCTTTAAAAAAGAGTATCTTGCAGAAGCCTATGAAGGTCGGATTCATTTTATTGAAGGGGAAATGGATCAGATGGTCGTAGAAGACAGCTGCTGCGAAGGAGAACGGGATGAAATGGCTTGAATTCCTTGTAGAGCCATTCCGTTATCCTTTCATGCTGCGGGGATTGATCGCCAGCGTGCTGACGGGAATTGTCAGCGCCACCGTGGGGACCTATGTCGTGCTGCGGGGGATGGCGTTCTTTGGGTCAGCCCTGGCTCATTCCATTCTCCCCGGTGTTGCGGTGGGGTATTTACTGACTGGAGGGGCGAAGGGGCCTCTTTTTTGGTGGGGGACGGGGACAGCGATCGCAGCCGCTTTTGGGATTGGAGCCATCAGCAAAGGGGCTGAGGTCAAAGAGGACACAGCGATTTCTATCATCTTTTCAGGGATGTTCGCTTTGGGAATCGCGATCATTTCTACGGTTCAAAGTTATACGGTGGATTTGACTCACTTCCTTTTTGGCGATGTTCTGGGTGTCTCATCCCAGCAGGTATGGTTGATCGCGGGATTTGGTATTTTGATTGTTTTTTTGGTCCTGGCTTTTTATAAAGAATTCTTGGTCCTGACGTTTGACCCGGTGCTGGCTACCACCCTGCGCATCCCGAAAACGTTCTTCGAATATCTGCAGCTTGTGCTTATCGCCCTGACTATCGCGGTCTCTTTACAGACCGTGGGGGTGGCGTTGATGGTGGCCATGCTCGTCACACCGGCGGCTTCCGCATACCTGCTGACCAGGCGCCTGCCGGTGATGATGGCCCTGGGCGCAGCCATGGCTTCCGTCTCGGGTTTGGTCGGTCTTTACCTGTCCTATTATCTTAATGTGGCCTCCGGTCCGGCCATTGTCCTCACCGCGACCGCTTTTTTTGGTTTGAGTTGGGGGATCCGCTCACTGCGAGGTCGAGCCGCTCGATTGGAATGAGAATTTATAACTGAAATCGTGGATCGATCTTCAGCAACCAGGTTTGAAGACAGGTGATGTGTCTTTGAACGTGAAAATGGGGGATACTTCAGGTGTGCAGAGCGCTTTTAATTTCCCTTCGGACCCTCTGATCTTCTTCTTCACCGAGCGCTTCCTGGAGCTTTTCCCGGGCCAGTTCTCCTCCGATCTCTCCCAGGGCCCAGGCAGCATGTCCCCGCACTGCGGCATCCCGATCTTGTAGGGCTGCGGTCAAAGACTTCAGGGACCTTTTTAGCCCTTGATTTCCAAGGGCGACAGCAACATTTCTGAGGTAACCGCCCCGTTTGGTTCTTTTTACAGGACTGTTTCTAAACTTCTCTCTGAAATCTTCCTCAGACAAAGTGATTTCCTCCTGGAGGTCGATCCGGGTGGATTCCGGACGGGGTTGAAAGGCATCGATGATCTCCTCCTTCCCGGCGAATCTCTGGTTCCAGGGGCAAACCTGCTGGCAGATATCACAGCCGAAGACCCACTGGTCCATTTTGGGACGCAGCTCTTTGGGGATGTTCCCTTTCTTCTCGATGGTCAGATACGAGATGCAGAGGTTGGCGTCCAGCAGGTAAGGTGCTTTCAGGCTCCCGGTGGGGCAGGCATCCAGGCAGCGCGTGCAGGAACCGCAGTGTTGATTTTGAAAGGGGGGATCAGGTTCCAGGGCGATGTCCAGAAATAATTCTGCCAAAAAGAAAAAGGAGCCCTGGTGAGGGTTGATGAGGGTGGTGTTCTTCCCAAACCATCCCAATCCCGCCCTTCGTGCCAGCTCCCGTTCCAGGATAGGCCCAGTATCTGTATACCAGCGGTTGGATACGGGTCTTCCTACCTGGTCTTCGAGAAAACGAACCAGCTCTTTCATCTTTTGGTTGAGCACGTCGTGGTAATCTTTGTTCCAGGCATAGGAGGAGATCTTACCACCGCCTCTCCTCTCCGCTGAGAATGGATAGGGCATGCCTAAAACCAGGATGGATTGGCATTCGGGAAGGATGCGCTTGGGGTCGGACCTTCGATCGAGGGCCCGTTCGGTGGCCATCCATCCCATATCGGCGTGATATCCCGCGGCGATCCAATCCTGATAGAAATCCAGGTGATCCGGGGGATCCGGGAGTGTGACTCCTGCTAAGGAAAAACCCGCACGCCGGGCTTCTTCTTTTAGGGCTTCAGTGATCTGTTTGGTATCGGTCATGGATGTTATGGTATCCACTGCGGGTTGAAGGCGTTGATAATCAGGCGCGCATTCTGTGATTGGGTGAGGTTCAAAAGCCAGATTTCGGGGGCTTCCGTGAGTCGGGCTTGATTGTATCTGACATAAGCCATTTGATCCCCATCCGGATGCCACGCGAAGGCGGTGTGATGGTAATCCCCGGCGTTTGTCACCGGATACGCTTCTCCTCCTCCTTTTTCCAGGATCCACAACTGTCGGCCCAGGCTCCATTTTTCGCGCAGGAGTGATTTGCGCCCAAAGGCGAGGCGTCCTTCTGGGGAGTAGGATGGGGTGGCGTCTTCCCAGAAGCGATCATTTGTGAGGTCTGTTTTCGAACCGTTTGGAATCTGGTATCGGAAAAGATGCCGGGGTGCGAGAGATTCGTTGATATCCAGAATTTCTGTGGTTACAAAATTCACGCCGTCCGGCGCCCAGGTCCCTTGCCCGCCGGTATCATTGGGAAATGTGACCATTTCCTTGTCTGGGAGGTGTATGAATTGATAAGCCCGCTCTGACCTGTTATAAAACGCCAGCCAACCTTGCGGGGACCAGGATGGGTTCTCAAGGTGGTGGCCCGTTTCCAGGAGGGGCTCCGTGTCTTGAGAGGTGATCTCAAGGAGATAAATGCCAGGGTTATTCTGAGGGTTTTGAGGAATGCGCTGATAGGCGATCAAATCCCCGCCGAGAGAGACCTGGGGATTTCTACACAGGGCCTCGGGACAGGTAAGGATTTCCTGTATCTCTCCACTTTGGCGATCCAGGGCAAACAAACCGCTGCTTCCATCCTCCCTTCCCCGGCTGTAGTATAGGGTCAGTCCGTCCGGGCTGACATCGTAATCCAGAACACCTCCAGGATGCTCTGTCAGGGGTTGATTCTCTCCGCTTTCCACATTCATGCTGTATATGTTGCTCTTGCCGTCCGCGGGATACAGGTATGTTAGCAGGTACGGGCTGATTTCAAACTGCCAGGTTTTTGGGTTGAGAAGCGGTAAGCGCTGTGTTGAACGGGGTCCGGCTGAAATTCGAACAGAGAGGGACCGATCGCTGGGCCAGGCATCACGCGGGGTAAAGGTTAGTGATTTTTGAGACTCATTCCATTGGAAATCACCTTCTTGTCCGGGTTGGATGCTGAGATGTCGTTCCACGCTCTCTGCGTCCATGGATCTCGAGAAAGTGATCTGGATGGGCTGCCGTCCGTGAAGCGGCTGGTTGGGGTTAAACCCCGTTATCCGGGGTGAGAACACCCACCCTGTGATCAAGAGCATGGGAATGATCAGGCCGATAATCCCCAGGATTTTTTTCCAGTTCATGTCGGATATTATAAACGATATTTGAAAGGACTATCCTGAGAGCGGCATAAGAGCATTTATCTGATTTTGTCCTCGAGGCAAAGATTAACACCTAATAAAATGGAAAGCTCTCTTATCCTCTGTTTGAGTTCCTTCGTGGTAGAATGTGGCTCATGAAACGATGGAAGTTTTGGCTTGGTTTGCTGCTCAGTGCGGGGTTTTTGTTTTTGGCCTTGCGCGGATTAGGCATTCAGGAGGTTTGGGAGCCTCTCCAGGAGGCAGAATACTGGTGGATTCTTCCCGGCGTTGTGGTCTATTTCATCGGCGTCGGGATCCGGGCCTGGCGGTGGCATTTTTTGCTGCGCCCTATTAAGCAGATCTCTGCCCCGGCGATGTTTCCCGTGGTCGCAATCGGCTACATGGGCAATAACATCTATCCCGTCCGGGCGGGGGAAGTGCTGGCGGCGGTCGTCCTCAAGCGCCGGGAGGATGTGCCCGTTTCCGCATCCCTGGCGACCATCATTGTCGAACGCGTATTTGACGGCGTGGTCATGTTATCCTTTATTTTTCTCAATTTGCCCCGCCTGGCTGGTATGACCACCTCCTCCGGGTTTGTGGGCAATATTCAGACCCTGGCTTTATGGGGTTCGGGGGCCTTTTTTGGGGCGTTAACTGTGTTTTTAACCGCGGCCATGTTTCCCCGGAAAGCTGAAAGGATTCTGAGCTGGCTGGTGGAGCACCTGCTTCCTGAGCGATATCAAGAAAAGGTAATGGGGATCATCATCCGTTTTCTGCAGGGGTTAGAATCCCTGCGCTCCCCCCATGAGGCGTTGATCGTCTATTTGGTCTCGGTCGTGATCTGGCTTTTAGAAACGGGGAAGTACTGGTTTGTGATGCAGGCCTTTCCCATGGAGGTCGGTTTCTTGGCCTTGATGATGATGAATGGGATCGTCAATCTGGCCACTTTGATCCCTTCCGCCCCAGGGTATGTGGGCACCTTCGATGCTCCTGGGATCGCGGTCCTGGTTGCTTATGGGATAGCCCGGGGCACCGCGGCGGGCTATATCCTGGTCCTTCATATTGCGCTCTGGCTGCCGATCACGGCTCTGGGAGCGTATTTTATGATCAGAGAAGGCATTCGATGGCGGGAAGCCCAAGCGGAGGTCCGGGAAGAGGATCCAGGGCTGGACCTGGAAGGGTGAATTTGACGTTATAATACGGGAGCAGGCTTCATTTAGATCGCGCGTGGGCAAAGAGAGGTAAACGCATGAGTCCCTCTAAACAAAAAGATGCCAAATATCGGGTTCTGATTGCGGATGACGTCCTTGAGACGCGGCGGAACACCCGCCTGATGCTGGCAGATAACCCTATGGTGGACATCGTGGCCATCGCCCATAACGGGCGGGAAGCCATTGACCTGGCCAAGAAACATCAGCCAGATATCGCGCTTCTGGATATCAATATGCCGGAGATGACCGGATTTGAGGCCTTTGAAGAGATGCAGAAGATCTTTCCCACTATGGCCTGCATTATCATCTCAGCGGAAGATGACAACCGCTCGTTTCGGTCCGCCATGAATGTGGGAGCGCGGGAATATTTAGTCAAACCTTACACAGTTTACGAACTCAACAACGCGGTGAAACGAGTGGGGGATATCGTGAAGAACGAACGGGAAAAGGCGGAAGTCGCAGCGCGACTTCGCCGCCAGCGCGAATCCTATCTTAAACAATTGGCCCGGGAGTATTCCAGGACGCGTCGGACCGATGATGAGGCGCTGGAAGTCTTCGAGCAGTTGGCTGCCAACCCAAAATGTGACATACGATGGCTGCGGACGTTGGCCATGCTGTATATCATCCGCAGGAAATGGCGCAGGTTGGAGGTTCTGGCTGGTCGTCTGGTTCGGCAGGATCGCAAGCAAAGATAAAGATCAAGAAAGGTACTTTAAATGAAAATTGCTGTAATTGGCGCGGGATATGCCGGCATGGCAGCCGCGTATGATCTCATCCGCGCAGGTCATGAAGTCGTCTTATATGAAGCGGGTGAAAAAACCGGGGGTCTGGCCCAGGGCTTCAAGGAAGCCCACTGGGACTGGTCGGTGGAAGCGTATTATCACCATTGGTTCGCGTCGGATGAATATGTCCTGGGCTTGATTGAGGAGCTTGGACTGGCGGACAAGGTCCGTTTCCCGCGCCCCTATACTGTTCTCTATCATAAGGGGGAGTGGTATCCCTTTGACTCCATTTTCCAGGCCTTGAAATTTCCTGGCTTAGGATGGGGTATTGACAAGATCCGGTTTGGTCTGGTGGGGCTTTACTTGCGTTTGACCGAGAACTGGCGCCCCCTGGAAAAGACTACCGTGGACGCCTGGATGCGGAAATGGGCCGGGGATCGCGTCTATGAGGCCATGTGGGAGCCGATGTTAAAGGGTAAATTTGGCCCTCATTATCAGGATGTCAATATGGCCTGGATGTGGGCCAGAATCCACGCCAGGACCTCCAGGTTGGGAACGTACGAAGGCGGCTTTCAGGCCTTCGCCGATCAATTTGCGGACACTTTGAAGGACATGGGTCTGGTGCTTCATCTTTCTACCCCGGTGAGTCATATTTCTCAAGATCTCACTGTCCAATCCACCCGGGGTGAGGAGGCATTTGAGCGTGTTCTGGTCACCACATCCCCCCAGTTATTGAGCCGATTGGTGCCGGAGCTGCCGGACCAGTATCATCAAGGTTTAAGGGGCTTGAAAAGTATGGGCGCGATGGTTCTCACCTTATCCCTTGAACGCCAACTCTCTCCCCAGGGATATTACTGGTACAACATCCCCAAAGAAAAAGGATTCCCCTTTTTAGCTGTGGTTGAACATACCAATTTTCTTTCTCCTGATTATTTCGGCGGGGACCATATCGTGTATTGTGGGGACTATCTGGTGCCGGATCACGAGTATTTTGATTTGCCCAAAGAAGAGATCCTCTCCATCTATCTCCAGGGGTTGGCGCGGATCAACCCGGACTTCGATGCGAACTGGGTGAAAAACACCTGGCTTTATCGCACCAGATATGCCCAGCCGGTGCCCGAATTGAACCATTCCCAGAACATCCCTGATCTACGGACGCCCTTACCGGGTTTGTATTTTGCCAGTATGAGCCAGGTTTACCCCTGGGACCGGGGGACGAATTTTGCGGTGGAAATTGGCCGCCGCGCTGCGGATTTGATCCTCTCAGATTGACTTTGTAAATTTCGGAAGGAGATACCCTGGCACCAAGGGGCCCCTTGGTGCTTTTCTATTGGGAAAAGACCATGAATCGAAAAAAACATCCATTGATCAGGTTATGGAATTATGCTCGCGGACACCGGCGGCGGATCGTTTTCGCCTCGCTGGGCTCGATCTCGAACAAGGTTTTTGATTTAGCTCCGCCCGCCTTGATCGGGGCTGCGGTGGATATCGTTGTTCAGAAAGAGGATTCCCCTTAAAAACACCTGTCCCCTTGTGGGTTCAAAACCCTGTCAGGAATGCTGATAATTTTCCCATCCCAGGTATGTTGTGAATGCTTCATGGAGCGCATCTGATACACTCCCCATTGTCATCGCCACATGGTGCTCAAATCCATTTCTGCAGATAAACTGCATCAGGGATTGAAGTTTAGGCACCTGAGCGACTGCCCGGTGTCCAAAAGTATCCAGAGGATCATTTGTAAGCTGTCCCTCCCCTGTATAGGTCTTGATCACACCCCGGTCGTCATCCGTGCTGACCCTTGCAAAGGTGAACGGCCCAGCGCTGGCTCGTCCGGCCATGGCCCCATAAGTATTCTCCTCCCCAATCGTGGTTCCCAGGATCGGGGCAGTTTTGATAGCATTTTCGGGCACAAAGCTGTTAGCCCAGTTTCCACAGTGGAACAGTACACAGCGGTCCGGGTCATCACCATAGTTGTTGTTCCAATCCACCAATCCACCGGGTACAACGGATGCCTGCTGCAAGGCAAACATTGAAACTGCACCGGTGATATCCACCTCGCATGCTGAGGGCATCATCTCTTCACTCATCATACTCATCAGCGTGCAGGCATTAACCCCATAATTTTCCTGAATGGATGTCCAGCACTGGATAGCGCTGGCATCCAACTCAAATTCCTTCATCCAGTCAGAGATCACAATTCCCATTTTTGCCATCAATACCAGATTTTCGGGGGGAACCGAATCATGCCTGGCATAGGCTTTAACTTCAGCCAGCTTATCTTTGACACCTTTATGATCAGCAGACAATTTTTCAGCCCGACTAAAGATCTCTGAAAGATCAATGGTTGTCACACTCATCCCGTAAGCCTGCAGAAGCTTTTCGCTGTAGCGAACGGTGTTAAACGCAGCTGGCCTGGCTCCGATCGCGCCCAGACGGAGGTTTCGAAGGCCATTCACAACCCGGCATACCCGCACAAATCGATCCAGATCAACCCTGAAGCTCTCGCTAGTTGGCAAACTGGTATGCAGACTGGTCAGTGAATAATCAAATCCGTACTGACTCAAATTGTTGCAGACTGAAATTTTGCCGCAGAAGGCATCACGGCGGCGCTCCACCATGAACTGGTTCAGGTCGTCAGGATAGGCCTGCACCAGAATGGGTACATCCAGCCCCGACAGCTTGATGGTGTCGGCCACGCCTTTTTCGTCGCCGAAGTTGGGCAGCACCACCAGAATGCCGTCGATCCTGTCGCGGTGCTGTTTGAACAGATCAGCACACTCTTTGGCGTGCTGCCACGTTTCTACCGCGCCCAGTTTGGTCTGGTCTTCGTCCAGCATCACATAGTCGATGCCCATTTCATCCAGCACGGCGACAATTTCGGTTCTGCCTTCGGTCACCAGTTGGTCGGGGAAGAAATCGCGGTTGCCGATAAGTACAGCCAGGGTCATTTTTTTCAGACTCATTTTCTTTTCCTTTCCGAGTTGATGGTTTGTTTGCGGTTCAGGTTGGCGACCCGACGGTCCAACACATCATGAGCCTCCGTAGGCTCCCAACAATGAACCCTCCGCTACCGGTATGACGGTTGATCGCCAGACATGTTTGCAGTCCTATCTTAAAAATCCCGATTAAACTCGCCCGTGAGCTATCATTCAAGCAGCCCTCAAAGCCAGGGGTCGTGCTTGAGAAATATCTCTACCATGAGTGCAACGTTCTCTTTTGGTAATTGCAAGTCGTCCGTATTCTCGTATACAGATAGGATAAAGCCGCCCTTTGAAGTCGCCCACTTATCAAGCAGCTGCCTGGATTCTTTCCTGATCTCGTCAGGCGATCCGAAGGGCAGCGTCTTCTGAATATCACAGGTGGACTCGAAGCAGACACGTCCTGCAAATCGTTTTCCTATTTCATCAATGCCGTTGACAAGCGGCTGCTGAAGGTTCAGTACGTCTACATCCAGCTCAAGCAAATCCTCAATGATGGCGTTTATATGTCCATCTGAATGCAGCCATACGTGCCAGCCCGCGCTGTGTACAGCCTCAAAAACAGACTGATAGCGCGGCTTGAATATCTCACGCCACACGGTTGGATTGATTAGAAGATATTGATACGAGCCCCAATCATCCATCATGAAAATCCCATCCACATCAGATTCGCACCAGCCGCGAATATCTTCCAGATAAAATACATGTACCATTTCCAGCAGTTGGTATAACTCAGATTTGCCATACCCGAGATCGATGAACAGGTTCTCGGTGCCCCGCAGGAATTGCAGCCGCTCAAAGGGACGAGCGCTGATGTCGGAAAGCAAGAATTTGTCGCTCGTTTCACGAGCACATTTGACATGTGACAGGTCGCGCCCGCGAAGCACATCCCAGGGGGGCGAAAAGGTTGCCAGATCGGACCAGTCTTCAAGGATTGGGATTCGCACTTCTCCAATGACGCCCGGTTCAGTTACTTGACACACACTTCCCCAATCATCGGTATACGTGCCAGCCTGGGCAGTGGCTTTTTCATCTGCCTGAGCCTGCTCAGAATCCGTGTTTATGATTTCGATATCCATCGGATACTTATCCAGCAGTACTTCCAGTTCATCCTTCCGGAATAACGAAATCTAGGGCAGAGGCCACAGATCCCGGGGGGCGCGATCCGGCTTGTTGAATGTGAGTGCGGCAATAACACGCTCGCGGCTGTTCATCATAAATGGTTTCCTTAATATCGGTAGTCCCCTAGAAAAGAAGAGCGACTTCCGGTTGCTGAGACGCACTACCGATAAGTGTCAAGACTAGAAGACATATGTTTGTCAGAGCCTTTCATCCATCTGTTGGGACATTCTGCTTGCCAGATTCTTCAAGAATAAACACTGCTACAGCGATTGGCTTGGCTGCGAGACAATCATGAAAACTACTGTACGAATCAGGCGGCTGCCGGCAGATGCTGAACATGAACGGGGCAGCCAGCGCCACAGTCAATTGATTCTTGATGCCTGCAGGTACTTAGCGAATAATCCAGCGTTATCAGATGTGGCGCGTGTCGCAAGAAATACATAGCGGATTTCTTTGCGCTTCAGCGCAGAAGCGATCTCCTGAATGTCTGGCCAGCCCACATCCAGCAGTTTTTGTGTAATGTTGGGCTGATTAATTATTTCCTTTTGCAGCAGATCAGGTAGTAGTGTGCTCGTCTCAGCAGATTCACGGGTCTTTTTGTGCTTCCTTACGCAATCGTTCCCTCGCCGCTTTGATGCGATCTACCTTCATCCCTGCCAGCTCCATACCCAGGCACACACCCCCGACCACCGGCGGCGCTTTCAAGCGCTCAATGCTCGCTTCCGGGACGATGGGATACACAACGGACTCAAACGCACTTAACAATAAGGGACTGCCTTTCCAGAAGCTTCCGGCTAGAATGATCTCAACCTGTTCGTTGGCCAGGTTGAGCTGCCGGACAACGCCCAGCGCAAGATCGCCCAGCTCACGCCCGGCCCACAGAACCAGTTCATGCGCCACCAAGTCGCCGTCTCTAGCAGCCTGAAAGACCAGCTTGGCATCATCAGGTTGTAACTTGTACTGGCGGCGGGCAATACCTTCAATGAGATCGTCAACGCTGGAGGCTCCAACCCGCTCCTGAAACAACTGTGTCAGGGAGGTGGGGGGCCCCCGGCGGGTCCACTCTTTGGCAACAGCCCGTTGAGCCTGATCGACCAACTCCACGCCACCTGACGCTTCACCCAACCAGGAATAGCCTGTCATTCGGCCCAGACGGTGCTGCTTATCCCGCCCCCAGGCGTTGCAGCTTGTGCCGGCCACAACGCCGATCCCCCAGTCGTTGGACGCACCGGCCAGCAGCGCCAGCATGGCATCGTTCACCAGGTCAAAGGGAGCCGATAGGTCGAGGATGTCGATGGCCTCAATCAGGCCAGATTTCTGCGACGGCCAATCGTAACCCGCAATTCCAAAGCCCGCGCCAGCGACCTGGTTTCGGTCAATATCCGCTTCATTCAGCGCTTTTTCCAGCAGGCCTCTGAGAACTTCCCCCATTCCCTCGTTTCCGACCCAATCCGGATTAGCACCGTCACCCTGAGTAAAAGCCTGCAGTTGTCCGGACTGGTCAGCAATCATCACCTGGCTATTAGAAGCGCCAACATCAATCCCCAGATAATAAGTAGTCATTTTACAGCTCCCAGGTGTCCGGCAAATGATGGCGGTTGGTTTCCAGCATGTCGTCCAGTACCGTCTGTACCCGGTTGGCCTGTGGGCCCAGCGGATGCACCAACAGCGCCTGATAGGCAGCGATGCGATCTCCATTGACCGCCGCGTCCACCGTGAGCATCTCGTAGGCTTTGACCGCAGCCATCAATCCATAGCTGACCAACGGCAGCGGCTCGGCAGGCAGCGGGTGGATGCCCTGGGCATCCACTTTGCAGGGCATCTCCAACACCCAATCTTCGGGGTAGCCGGGGACCGCGCCTTGATGGGCCACGTTAACAACATGTGTTTCGCCCAGATCGTTATAGTGCGCGGTGAAAAGTTGGGCCGCCACCGTCGAATAGTACGCCCCACCGCGCTTCATCAGACTATCCGGCGGGGTGTCGTGAGCCGGGTCGGCGTAATACGCCAGCAGTTCTTTCTCGATTTCCATCACCGTTTCAGCCCGCGAGGGCGGCCACTCTTCCTGAAGGGCCAACTTGCGATCCGTGTAGTAATAGTACTCAAAATACCCGTTGGGGATCATTTGCAGAGCGTTGATGGTGTTCCGATCCCATCGGTCATCCGGTGTATGCTTGTCGTAAATGTCCATCACCTCCGGCCAGAGGTCCTCACCATCCACCAGCAGGCCTCGAAACCACGAAAGGTGGTTCAAGCCCAGCGCTTGCAGTTCGGCATCGTCAGGATGAATGTCCCTGCCGCCGTACTCTTTCAACGCTTCAAGGATTTCCATCTTGGCCCAGAACGGCCCATTGCACACACCAACCACGTCGACTTCTGGCACATGCAGCGACACCGCCTGCGCAATCAGCCCTGCCGGGTTGGTGAAGCTGGCCAGAAGTGCGTCGGGAGCCAGTTCCTGCACCTCGCGGGCGATGTCGATCATCACCGGAATGGTGCGCAAAGCCTTCGCCATGCCGCCTACCCCGGTCGTCTCCTGACCAATCAGGCCATGACGCCTGCCGAGGTATTCATCCTCGCGGCGGGCGGCCATGCCTCCCACCCGGAACTGGGTGATGACGTATCGAGCGCCTTCGATGCTTGCTCTGCGGTCAGTGGTCAGGTGTACTTCAAAGGGGCCGCCCTGCGCCTCGACCATACGGCGGGCAAACCCGCCGACAACCTCGAGTCGTTCCTCGTCAATATCCATCAGCCACAACTGGGTGATGGGGAGCTGGTCGCGCCGTTCCAAAAGGCCGTCGATGAGCTCGGGAGTATAGGTCGAGCCGCCCCCAATAACCGTTAATTTCATTATCTGCGCCTCCTATGGACTACTCATTCACGCCCATTACATGGAAAATTATCCTAACAATAAGTTCAGTACATCAGAGATTGATACCTCGGCACCCGCTGTATATTTGTCGGCGCCACCGTAATAGAGGTAAACCAGATCCTCGGAGAGCCTGACCAACCCATTACAAAAGACGACGTTGTCGTAGTATCCGACCTTCTCGTAGTCTTCCTGTGGGGCCAGCAGCGGCTCATTGGTGCGGGCGATCACCCGGGATGGATCATTCAGGTCAAGCAGAATGGCGCCGAGATAATAATTTGTCCCATCCGAGCCGTGATAGAACTGCAGCCACCCTTCCGGTGTCTTGAGTGACTCGGCCCCGCAGCCAATCCGCTCGCCGTCCCACAT
This sequence comes from Anaerolineales bacterium, assembly GCA_018335275.1. GTDB lineage: Bacteria > Chloroflexota > Anaerolineae > Anaerolineales > UBA11858 > B10-G9. The sequence goes on from JAGXKM010000027.1 coordinate 22,213, forward strand.
GCCCGGCCGGCGGGTAGCCACCAACTTATGGTCGCCCCAGTGCAGCAGGTCGGGACTGTAGCCCAGCCATAGATCGTGCCCGCCAAAGTAGACGCCTGCTGGGCGGTGCAGGCAGCAGTACCGCCCGTTAATTTTTTCAGGGAAAAGGGCCACATCTTTGTTATCGGGAGGGAAGATAACCCCTTTGTGCTCAAATGTTTCCCAGTCAGTCGTGGTCGCCAGCCAGGTGGTGATGCCCCACAGGCTGTTCGCGGTGTAGATGATGGTGTATTCGTCTTCAAGATAGAGAACACGCGGATCGTTGATTCCCAGATTTTGCAGGTCGTTTTCTCCCTGGAGGATGGGCGTCGGTTCTACCTCAAAGTGCTTGCCGTCTGTGCTCCACGCCAGCCGCAGATGATTCATAACAGCATCGTAGATTACATCGGCCTTCACAAAACGCGGGTCGGTTACATCAACCTCGTCACGCGGCCACGTTTTAACCTTGAGCTGCCGCTCACCCGTCGAAAAATCGAGGATCGGAGCGGCAACCTTATCAGGGTCATCAAGTATAGGGCGTTCGATCACCCGGACCAGCAAGCCAATTTTGCCGTTGTACTTAAACGCTCCGCAATTATAAGTCCCGACCACTTCCCACCCCTCCACACTGGGGGAAAGATTGTTCGGTGAAATCAAGGGATTTTGTTCAAAGCGCTTAATGAGCATCGTGATTGTCTCCATTATGCATGTGGCTTCATTTCCAACTCAGCAGCTGAGGTCATAACCGATCAGACAGAGTTGGGATGGCATGCAGTAAATATTGGACCGGATTCTGGCTCTGCTCCCTTTTCCCAAATCGAAACGGGATAATACCTCCAAGTAACAACTTCACGAGTTGTAGTTAGGCAAGTAAGCTCCAAGGTCTCTTAGTCGACCCTGCAGCTCCTTAACATCTATGCTGCGGGTATTTGTCCCCTCTGGCACACTCATAGCCGCGGCGGCGCCGGCAGCTTGCCCGGTGATGTAGCAGCCCGGCGTAACCCGGATGGATCCTTGCATACTTCGATCTGTGCTGACACAGCGGCCCGCTACCAAGACATTCTTCAGTCCTCTGGGGGTCAAGATGCG
>JAGXKM010000133.1 GCA_018335275.1 Anaerolineales bacterium
CGAGTGCCATGACCCTCACAGCCAGCGGATCACTGTGGAGGAGTGCTCGGTGTGCCATCTGGCTGTGGTCGATTTCAGCGACCTGCGCTCGATTCGCGCCACTGATAACGACTATGATGGTGACGGCAACATCCAGGAAGGGGTCGCCCTGGAAATTGAAGCCCTTCACCAGATGGTTTATATTGCGCTCCAGGACTACGCCCGGGAGGAGATCGGCACACCCCTGATTTACGCCAAACAATTCCCTTACTTCTTCGTCGACAGTGATGATGACGGGGAAGTTGACCAGGAAGAGACCGCATTCCCCAACCAGTACTCCGCATGGACGCCAAGACTGGTCCGCACAGCATACAATTATCATTTCGTTCACGAGGATCCCGGCGCTTACGTACACAACGCCCGTTACGTCCTGCAGCTGCTTTATGACAGTCTGGCCGATCTCGATGAAGTGGCGGATACCCCCATCGAGGACCTCGTTCGGCCAGAAACTGAGGAGGCCCAATGAAGAGGAAAGACGAACGAACAAGACACCAGCTGCTTTCAGCCTTTTGGATCAGCGTCTTACTTATCCTGATCTTGGCCCCTCTGGCCCTGTTCTTTATCGATCGCCCTCCGGCGCGGGAGTTCTGGCGTGAATTCTCTGTAGCGCTGGGCTTTGTTGGCCTCTCTCTGATGGGGCTGCAGTTCATCCCCACCTCCCGCCTCCCGTTTATGTTGAACACATTCCCGGTAGACACCCTCTACCTCATCCATCACTGGAGTTCCATCCTCTCCTTCGGATTCATCCTGGCCCATCCCGTGGTCTTGGTGCTCAACAACCCCAATGTCCTCCGCCTTTTCAATCTCTTCACTGCTCCCTGGCGGGCCCGGGCCGCCGTGGTTTCCCTGTTGGCGCTGATAGTGCTGGTGGTCATTTCCGTATGGCGGAAAGAGCTGTTCATTAAATACGAACCCTGGCATTGGTTCCACATCCTGCTTTCTGTTGCTGCGGCAGGCCTGGCGTACTGGCACATCTTCGGTGTCGGCTATCACACCGGGATATTGTCACAGCGGGTGCTGTGGATCAGCTACGGGGTTGTCTGGGGAGGGATGGTGATCTATGTCCGACTAATTCATCCTCTGATCCAGCTCGCGAACCCCTACGAGATCGTCGAAGTCACGGAGATGCTCAACGATTCCTGGACGCTGGATATCGCGCCAAAGGGACACGAGGGTTTTCGCTTCAAGCCCGGGCAGATCGCCTGGCTGACCATCAACCGGAGTCCTTTCCTGATCCGGGAGCACCCCTTCTCCCTGGCTTCCAGCGCTGAGCGCCTTGATACCTATAAATTCACCATTAAAAACCTGGGGGACTTCACATCGAAAATCGATGAATTCAAACCCGGCACCAAGGTTTACATTGATGGACCTTACGGCACTTTCAATCTCGACCGCTACCCTGCCCCCGGTTACATCTTCATCGCGGGAGGGATCGGTTCGGTGCCCATGATCAGCATGCTGCGTACCATGGCTGACCGGGGCGACCAGCGGCCGGTGGTGTTTTTCTATGGAAACAGAAATTGGGATGAGGTTGCTTTCCGGGATGAGCTCGCAAAGCTCAAGGATCAGCTCAACCTGACCCTGGTCCATGTCCTGGAGAAGGCGCCTGAAGGCTGGGAAGGCGAGGTGGGCCTGATCACCCCTGAAGTGCTCCACCGCCATCTTCCCGAGGAATCAGCGGAATGGATCTCTTTCATCTGCGGCCCAGACCCCATGATCCCCTTCGTGAAGCAGGGCCTAGAAGAGATAGGGGTTTCCCAGGGCCAGATTCACTCCGAACTCTACAAAATGGCCTGAAAAGGGAGAAGCCAGCTTCGCTTCCCAAAAACTGCCCCACCCGGCAGCTGATCTCATCAATTTCCAGTCAGCAGTTTAGAAATTGGCTGGTCCTCATCGTTAAGGCGAAAACGATGAGGAAAATCAGGGGGAAATGGATGGGTTGTGATGATATTTCCCAGAGCATAAGGGTTGCTCCCTGGATATTGGCTATACGAAACGCTGTCACTGCGATCCAGAAGTCTGCTCAGAATCGTTTTCCGGCCCCGGCGTGGATTCTCACCGGCCCCCGGCCAAACCCGGGAAAATGCGCAGGGTATACTATTTTTCGGGACCTTGAGGATGTCAGATCCGCCATATGTAGTTTGTAAAACTGCTTTCACGGCAATATCCTCCAGAAAGATGTCTGCCTGCCGCTCCCGGATCAGCGTTCTCAGATCGGGATATGCAAGCAGCGATTATAATAAAGCTATCAGAGATAAACCTGTGTTGAGGGAGAATGAAACTCAACCGGGAAGGGAGCGAACGACATGGATACGCATCTTTACTTATCATTAATCCCGGAAGCGCTGATCGCCTCCATGCTGCCTCCCGAGGATTTCGGTGTCTATTACGCTGTGGGGAGCGCTAAAAAAGCCCAAGGGCAGGCCATCTTTTTTGAGCTGGATCCCGATTATCGCCATGAGTATTTTCGCATTGAGGAGGGGCTGAGTCGTTGTGTTCCGCACGATGACGGCAGGCCCAAAGCCTCCGTGTATATCTCCATTTATCGAGTGCTGGAACACGTGTCTTTGGATGCGCTGAAGAAGCTGTATCTGGTTACCCGGGACGGCCGCGTTCTCGGGCTGGATCCCCGTGACGAATGGCCCGAAGAGGGAAAGGGGATGCACCTCTATCAGGAGATTGTCCCCGTTCATCCGCTGGTGGCAAGCACGCTGGGTCCCAAAGCTTTCTTTGATTTGATTGTCAAAGACACCGCCAGTCTCTTTTCCCTGCCTGCGATATGTTTCGTGGAGCTCAGGCTGGGTGAGCTGGCTGAAAACGCAGAGGGGGGCGATGTGGGCAATTTGCCTTATTCAAACATGGCTCACCTGCGCCAGTGTCTGGTGGATTTGAGAACAAAACGGGTTCATACCAAAATGGTCAACCGCATCCAGCCGGCCACATTTCCATACCGGATGATCAGCAGCGGCATTTTCGTTGGTAACGGTGACCAGTTTAAATTCTTTGCCATGCCGGCGGATAAGCAGCTGCGAAAAGAGCATTATCGCTGGTGGCGTTCCGCCCAAGAATAGCTGGATTTGAGTTCATCCAGGCCTGGTGGATGGGCCGGGGATACCCCTGGCTGCCGAGATTATCAAAAAAAAAATGTGAGCGTACTTCATGGATCCGCGGGCCCTGGAGACATTAGAAAGGAAATAGAAACGATGAATATTTGGCTGATCGCAGTGTTAATATCCGGTCTCATATCTGTGGGTGTTGCGGTCTGGTACTATCTGTGGGTGAATCGGCAGAATCCGGGAACCGAGCAGGCCCAGGAAGTCGCCGGTTGGATTCATAGGGGGGCGGTCACCTATTTGCGCAAGCTTTATACTGCGCTGCTTCTGGTGGCGGCCGTTTTGGCGGTGATCATCGCCCTGGTGTTCGGTCTTCAAAATGGGCCGGCCTACGGCATGCAGATGTCCTTTGCCTTTCTTGCCGGAGCGTTTCTGTCTGCCGTCGCTGGATATATGGGGATGACCATCGCTGTCTCTGCCAATGTCCGCAGTGCAACCGCTGCGGAGGAGGGGCTCAACCCAGCGTTTAATGTCGCTTTCAAGGCAGGCTCTGTGATGGGCCTGGCCATGGTGGGCATCGCCGTGGTGGGGATGAGTGCAATTTACCTGCTGTTTGGCAGGCCGCAGATTGTCCTCGGCTTCAGCTTTGGGGCCTCAGTTCTGGCCCTGCTGGCCAAGGCCGGCGGCGGAATTTACACCAAGACCGCCGACATCGCTGCTGACCTGGTCGGCAAGGTGGAGGTGGGCATCCCGGAGGATGACCCCCGGAATCCGGCAGTGATCGCGGACAACGTGGGGGACAACGTTGGCGATGTGGCCGGGATGGGAGCGGATATCTTTGACAGCTATGTGGCCAGTGTGGTAGCGGTCATGCTGCTTGGCCTGGGCTTGACCCAGGAGGGAATTTCCATGAGGTATATCCTGCTGCCGCTGCTGCTCTGTGCCTTGGGGATCATCGCATCCTTAATTGGACTGCAGTTTGTCCGGGTCAGGAAAGAGGGCAAACCGGGGCGGGCGCTGAACGGCGGCACCGTAATCACCACTCTACTTTTCGGGGGCCTTTCGGCAGCATTGATTCTGCTGGGAGATTTTAAAATCAGCATTCTTTGGGCTACCTTTGCCGGGCTGATCACCGGCGTGGTGATTGGGTTTTCGTCCGACTACTTCACCGGCGGAGACCGAATGCCCGTGGTGGAAACTGCCAGGGTATCCGATTCCGGCTCTGCGATCAACATCATCACCGGTTTCAGCTATGGATTGATCAGCATTGTTCCTGCTATCATCGGCATCGTGGCCGCAACGTTGATTTCCTATTATGTGACGGAAGCCTCTGGAATCAGCGGTGTCTACGGTGTGGGGATCAGCGCCGTGGGCATGCTTTCTATCAGTGGGATGATTGTTTCCTCCGATGCCTACGGCCCCATTGTGGACAATGCCCGGGGGATTGCTGAGATGACAGGGATGCCCGAGGAAGTCATTGATACAGCCGATGTCCTTGACGCAGCTGGTAACACAGCCAAGGCGATCACCAAAGGATTTG
>JAGXKM010000134.1 GCA_018335275.1 Anaerolineales bacterium
GGCTATGTAAAACCTGAAGTGGTCGAGGAAGATGTCTTAGATGTCCGGAATGGTCGCCATCCGGTCGTAGAGCAGACGTTGGTAGGGAAACGGTTTGTTCCCAATGACACCATTTTTGAAGAGGGAGAGCGAATCCGCATCCTGACCGGACCCAATATGTCAGGTAAGTCAACATTTTTAAGGCAGGTGGCTCTGATCGCGTTGCTTGCCCAGATGGGAAGCTTTGTCCCCGCTGATTCAGCAACGATCGGGTTGATTGACAGGATTTTTACCCGGATAGGGGCACAGGATGAAATTCATGCGGGCCAATCCACTTTTATGGTTGAGATGGTGGAAACTGCGAATATCTTGAATCATGCTACCCCGCGCAGTTTACTGATCCTGGATGAGATCGGTCGGGGCACAAGTACCTATGATGGCGTATCCATTGCCTGGGCTGTGGTGGAGTACATACATAACCACCCTGAAAAGAAAGCCAAAACGCTCTTCGCCACCCATTATCATGAATTGACTCAATTGTCGGAGCTGCTGCCCGGAGTGCGCAATTATAATGTCACGGTCAGTGAAGCGGATGGAGATGTGGTCTTTTTGTATAATATCGTCCCCGGTGGAGCTGATAAATCCTATGGCATTCACGTGGCCCAATTAGCGGGCATGCCGAGTTCTGTGGTGCAGCGAGCGGAAGAGATCATGGATAAACTAGAGGAATCCTCCGGCAAGGCTGTCAAGATCGATCCGGAAGCCCCAAAGCAAATGGCGCTCTTTCCGGACACTAATCCTCTCTTGGAGGAGCTGGAGTCCCTGGACCTCAATGAACTATCTCCTCTTGAAGCCATAAACCGTTTGTATGAATGGAGAAGGAAATATCTTGGTCAGGATGATGAGGGCGATCAACCTTCCTGACCTGGATCATCAAGATAGAAAAATCCTCCTGGTGGAAAGCCATCAGGAGGATTTCTTTTTATGTATGGGGTGGGTGGGTCAGCCTTTGTCCTCGATCACCCTGATGACTTCGGGTAAGTCAATTCCCAGGTCCGCTAATTTTTCCACTTCTGGGACTCCGTCCTCCGTCCAACCGCGGCGCTCATAAACTGCATCCAGGAGTTTTTCATATTGGTCCTCCCGGTAATCCCGTAATTTGGCTACTTTCTTTTTTGTAGAAAGCCCCTCGATGTTTTCCTGGAATAAGTCCTGCAGCTGTTTGTCGTAACGCTCAGCGCGGCTTTCATACTCTGCTTCGGTGACCGGCCCGACAGCGCGGTAAGGGGGGTAATCATGTTCTCTTGTCCCAAAACCCACTCGCAAATTAAATACACGCTGGAAATTGTAGACCCGTTCTGATTGCCTGATGAGATCATCCGGGGTCACCGCCTGGCCGGTGACACCTTCGTAGACCCAGGTGTAATTCTCGACATGCTTGGGAATTTTCTCCGGTTCATCGCTTTCCGCGTTGTCCGCAGGTTTGATGTCATTCCAGGGGAGTTTGCACAATCCATGCAGGCTGAACCAGGTTCGCCACATGGGGAAATAATGCAGCGCTTCCGCTTTGTCATCAAAAGTGGGGAGCTGGTCATCCACCTGGTCCATAAAGATCAACCAGGCTTCATCGTGCTGGCCCCCTTTCAAAGCCATCCCATATCCTCCCTGCTGGGCTAAGGATTCTTTGGTCATGTACTCTGAAATTTCCATCCCCTTGACTTCCATGCCGATATCCTGCAAGAAGTCGGGGTCTGCCCCGAATTCTTCGGCAAAATAGCCTTTCATGGTTCGCACGCCCTGTCCCACGATGACACCGAAACCCTCCCCTTCAGCCATTTGGTGGAGGAGATCAAGTGCGGCTTCCGCGTTTCCCCATTCCAGCGCCAATCCGCCCGTCCTTTCCTGGTTTAAGATCCCTTCCGCGTAACATTCCATGGCAAAGGCTACAGAATTTGCAAAGGAAATGGTATCCACTCCATAGGTGTCACAATAGAAATTCATCTCCAATACTGCATGGGGATCGAAAACTCCCAGGTTAGCCCCCAGTCCAGCGGCATTTTCATATTCTGGACCATCCACCAGGACCAATTCTCCGGCATGCGGTCCTGTCTGAAGCGGAAAATCATCCACACCGTGAGAACAAGCCATGGTACATCCTAGCCAGCAGCTGTCCATGCGTTTATCTTGCGTGAAGGCTTCCTGCCAGGTGGAGGAATCAATCCCCTCGTGGTCTGGATGAGCTCCATAACGGAAGTTATGAACGGGAAGGAGGTCAAAATGGTCCATGATCTCGACCAGGTGAGCTGTTCCGATCTCGCGCATGTTATTTTGTTGGGAATCCAGCTCAGAAATCTCTTTGTTGATTCTTCTGCCAGCTTTTTTTATCAGATCCGGTTTCGCTGGATGGTTGCTGTCTCCCCGCATATTGCTGTAGCGAACAACGATCCCTTTGATCCTTTTCTCTCTAAAGACGCGACCCGAACCACCCCGGGCTGCCTGTTTGACACGCACATCCTTCCGTTTCGGATCATAAAAACTCAGGTTTAAACCTGCATATCGGATGTGTTTTGCAGCTTCTCCGGAAGTGACCACTGAGACATATTTTTTGTCCCTTTCGCTTTCCGCGTACATCTCGGTCAATAAACCGGCCAGGGGATAGGTGTTGATGACCTCTTTGGGAGCAGCTTCAACGCGCACCTCGCCTGTATCGCCGTTGATGAAAATAAGCACATCTTCTGCAGCTTTGCCCGTGATCTCAAGGGCATCGAAGCCTGAAAATTTCAAATAGGGAGCGAAGAATCCTCCCCCATTGCTGTCGATCACCGATTCCGTCAAGGGTGAAAGCGTGACCACGGTGGTCTTTCCCATGCCGGGATACGCGGTCGTACCGCAGAGCGGACCATTGGCGAAAACCAGAGCATTTTCCGGATCATCCCATGAGGTATCATCTTGGATTGCGTTCCACAGCAGCCAGAGGCCAAAACCCCGCCCTCCTGTAAAAAGCTCTTTCATCTTTTGGGTCACAGGCTTTTCGCTGATGCTGTTCTCTGTGAGGTTTATATGCAATGTTCGATTCGCGTATCCATGGCTGATGGGTGAAAGGTCATAAGTGTATGTAGCCAGTAATCGATGGGAGGATCGATACTCTTTCACATCAAGCATGATCGTTCTCCTTGTTATATTAATTTAAGTTCAGGATCTAAAAAGTGAACTCATTGTTTGCGAAGGTTCAACACAACTATACATATCTGCTCTGTTTTCTTAGGATCCATTATACACCTAATAAAATTGATAATCTTCCACATCCAAGGGCTTTTTTTCCGGCGAAGTTCAACAAGTGGGAAGTCTTCATTGATAAATTCAAGGTGTCAGTGAAGAAATGAGAAAACCACCGGGGAAAATAAGTTTAAATATTAAAGTGGATTCCCAGAGCAAAACTTGCAGATTGTTCGAAAAGTGTTGCGGATAGATAAGTTATCGTTTAGAATAAATAAGAGACAAGGGGAAGTTCCTTGGTCCTTTATGCCATCCTACGGACAGGAAGTGAGATGTTTCGGAAGCTCCTGACAGTCATCAGCTTATGCATAATCATCATGTCTTTCGCGGCTTGTTCTCTGGAAAAAGCCCAACAAGCGGCATATTATGTTGTCGACCCCCGTTTTAAGGAACTTTATCATCAATTAAAGGGGGAGGAAGTTCTGGGACAACCCATCTCAAATAAAAAATTCGTGGCCGGGACAAACATAGAGAAGCAGTACTTTGAGGCTGCTGTGATGTTATATGATCCCGATTCATCCCCTCGATATTATCTTGAACCTGTAGGGATGGAAGCTGGCTTCTCCGATCTGCCCAATGCTGATCCTGAAAATCCTAATGTGAAATTTGTAAATGGATTTATCGTTCCCATGGAGTTTGCGAAACTCTACGAGGAATTAGGGGGGTCCAGATGGGTGGGGCTGCCTTTGACGAGGGCGAGAAAAAATCCTGAGAAAGGGATTATTGAACAATACTTTGAAAACCTGGGTTTCTTCCGTTTTGAGGATGATCCCCCGGGAGTGGTCCGCTTGATGCCCTATGGATTGTGGAAGTGTGCGGGCGAGTGCTCGCGATATCCAACGCTTGAAAACGCGAGTCCAGTTGGATCTTCCTCCCCCCTGACAGAGTCACCCTTTCAAGATGTGATCTCGAGGTTTGGCACTTCTTTTACGGGCAGTTCATTGACAGAATCTTACCGGGGAGAGGACGGCCATATCGAACAGGTTTTCACCAACGTGGTGATCTATGAAGATCCGGATAATGCTCTGGGTGTGTCCCTGCGCCCTGCAGCAAGGATCATTGGGATTGAGAGAGATCCGCTTGAAGAGAAAGCTTCCAGGTCAGATATGTATTTCCGGGAACAAGAGCCGGGAAAAGGGTACTATATCCCTTCCTATTTTGTAGATTTTGTGAGCAGGTATTCGGGATTTGAATTCTCAGGAGAGCCCCTTACCCAGCTCCGTGAGATCAGGGATGGGGTCTTTCGACAATGTTTTGAGAATTACTGCCTGCGATATGACAGCGCTGGGGAGGAGGGGAAGCGGATAAGCCTGGTTCCTTTAGGGCAAAAATATAA
>JAGXKM010000135.1 GCA_018335275.1 Anaerolineales bacterium
CCTGGCCCGATCCCAATCCGAACTCATTAAAAACGCTCCCTATGAATCGAACCCGACCTCGTCGCCTTACCCCACAGTGGCCCCAGATCCGGATTACACCGTCAGTGTGACCATCGAATACTGGGATTGGGATCCTTCCACAGAGACAGGGGTCTTTATTAAAACACCCGGGAATAATGAGGGCATGCAAAAAATCATCGTCTCCGTGAGTTCCGACGGCGACACATTAAAACAGATTTCAACCTATAAAGTGGACCGCTGATGTTAACAAGATGCTTTGAAAACTTACCAATCCCAACTTTGGATGATTTCCATCAGGGCCAAAAAGGGTCCTCGCTGGTGGAGATGCTGGTGGTCATCGCCATCAGCACCATGGTGATCGGGATCATCACCACCTCGCTGGTGCAGTTTTTGCTGGTCACCAATTGGGGAAATGACCAGCTGCTGGTGACCAGCGACCTGCAGGTCGCAGCTCTCTGGTTAGGCCGGGATGTCCCGGAAGCCAGCACATTTACCCAAGATACAGTTGACCACAACCAGTACGGTTTCTTTGCCTGGCGGGATCACACGGGGGTTTGGCACGAATACCATTACTACTACAATCCCACAAAAGGCAGCCTGGTCCGTGAGTACCGGCGGGACGACTCCACTCAAACTACCCTTAATGTAGCCCGAAACATTGCTGAGGCAGATGATGTGAATTTCAGCCCCAGCGGTGACCTGGTGACGGTGGAGATCAAATCCACCAGCGGAGATGTCAGCAAGACAATCGAACTGAATCTGGCCATGCGGACCGACTAGGAAAAAGTAGATACAAGATGAAGACCCCGGATCTGCGACAAAACATACACGCTTTACCTGATCAGGCCGTACGGTGGGCTGGTAAACTGATCAAAAAAATCTTCCAATTTTCTTTGATCCGTTCCGAACAGGGGCGGTCGCTGCCTGCGGCCCTGATCGCGCTGGCTGTGGGCTCTCTACTGCTGAGCCCCTTCTTATCCTTCGTCAGTTCACGCTCTTTAGGCACAACAGCCGCTGCAGAAACCTTCCAGGAGCAGTACGCCGCGGACGCCGGGGTCGAATATGCGATTTGGAAGCTTCTCAACGATGCAGCGTTTCGCAACCAAGTGGATAACAACGATCCAGAGGACCCGCCGATCCTGACACTTCCGGAAACGATCAACGGCTTCGACCCTGATGATCATTATCTGGAAGTAACCGCTCTGCCCTCCGGCTCCTGGATTCCCAAAGAGTCCCTTAATGACGGGATTAATAAAGGGGCGGATTTAGTATACACAGGGGGAGACTGCGTATATGCCCTCCAGGGAAAGACCACCAAAGGATTTTACTGCTTCCAATTGTCCACCCAGAGCTGGACATCGCTGCCCGATACCCCCATAGATGTTAAAAGCCCGGGAAATCTGGCTTACCCAGGTGGGGGTTACATATATGGCATTTTTGATAAGGGGCAAGGGAACAAAGGTGAGCTTTATCGTTTTAATCTCACAAATGGTCAATGGGATAATAATTGGATAAAGGATACACCAGGCAAACTTGGAAACAATGTCGATATGGCAGGGATCAATGGGAAAATTTACATCCTGGGCGGACAAGGTAACAATGTAGATTTCTGGGCCTATGACGCAAACAACTCCAACTGGGACACGTTGTCCCGCATACCCAGCAAGGTGGGTGAGGGGGTCGCTTTAACCGCATATGACAATGACACTTTGTTCGCATTCCAAGGAAATGATAACGGGTTTTGGGAATACGACATCTCCTCAGATTCCTGGAATGCTCTCGCCAATGCCCCCGGCACTGTGAAAGGAGGGGGGTCACTGGCCTATCACAGTGGAATTTATGTCTATGCTCTCCAAGGTGGAGGCAACACAGGATTTTGGCGATATGATGTTACAATGAATAGCTGGGTTGTGCTCACACCCACACCCGCAGGGGTGAACGATGGCGGAAGCCTTGTGTTCACGAATCACGAAGGTGGTTTTGCTCTCCGAGGTGGGGGCAGCACTGATTTCTGGGAATTTAATGTCACTCCCCCCCAGTACGATATTACCTCCCAAGCTGGAAATATTACCATTTCCTCCCGGATTGAATTGGAAGGATCAACCAACGCCATCATATTTTGGGACATTGAATAACAAGCACAGGACGAACATATGACCAAGGTTGAAAACACATCATCACAGAAAAACATGGTGGACCTCAACGTCCTCCCAGATAGGCACCGGAAAAGAAAAACCAGGCTTTTAACGGCAGGGGCTTTTCTTGTATGGGCCATTTTCCTCGGCTTGCTTTATCCAGCAGGGAGAAGTTTTTGGAACATCCAGCAGGAATATGCCAGGCAACGGACCGCCTTTACCCAACTTAAATCTGAAGTCGAGAACTACGAACCGGTTGGGGACCGTCTGGACAGCTTGGAAACACAGATTGAGGAAGCTAACCAGCAAGCAGAATCTATTAAATCTGTCCTCAATGAAACCCAATATGACCGGACAAAATGGAGTTCGCTTTTATCCACCGTCCTGGAAAGCACTCCCCCGGGAGTAGAGATCGGGAACCTGAATCAAAACACAAACCGCATCGAAATAAATGGCTCATCAACCAGCTACCAAAACGTGTTGGGCTTCAAAGAAAACCTGGAAAACGGGAGCGGTTTCTCCAGGGCGCAAATCCGTTCCATTGTCCTCATCTCTGAAGAAAACACCTCAGAAGTACCCTCTCCCGTAGGGACGAGCACATCCTCCTCTTATTCGTTCCAGATCACGGTGTACACACCCGGGGAGGTCAACCAACCATGACCACCAAAGATATCTTCAAGTTCACGCCGATTCGGATTGCCGTCTTAGGGAGCGTCATCACTGCCCTATCCCTTGTGATCCTGGTGGGAGCTACGATACAGAGAAATAACGCTGCAGCCACTCTCCAAGAGGACATCTCCGCGATTGAGGCTAATTTCTCAGAGCGCAAACAAGCCGATCTGACCCGGATCACAGAACTTGAAGAAACCCTGGCTGAAGCCCAAAGTGAAGTTCAAGAATTAGAAAACGCCTTTCCTGAGCCCGGGAAGCCGTTACCCCTTTACCAGCAAGCCCAGGAAATTGCGCTCCGCAGTCAAGTCACCTTACTTGAGATATCCCAACGGAGCCAGGAAACATTAGAAACATCCCGGGACACGATCCAGGCCACCAAATATCAAATGCTTCTGCAAGGAAACCCAAATACCTGCCTCACATTTATCGATAACATGGAACAGGTCGGGTCACAAACTATTTCCATCCAAGACATTCGCATCAACCCCTCTCAAGAAAGATGCGAATTAAATGCCCAGATCCTTCAAATCCCATAAATCATATGAATATCAAACCACGGGAATTCACAAAAGAGTTGTTTAATAAAAAAACCACCACGCTAAATTTCGAAGGCAATACCATCCGCTGTCTGACATTAAGCGGACGTAAAGTCACTGCCTGGGAAAACGCATCTCTCCCTCAAGATCAGATGAGCCAGGGCGTCATCCACCTCCCCGAAGAGGTAAGTAAGAAAGTGACTTCGCTTTTAGGTAAAACGAAAGCCGCTACCCGCAACCTGATCACCGGGATTACAGACCAGCGGTCCATCCACCGTCTGCTCAGCCTCCCGGCGATTGACGAAAACTTGCTCGATGAAACCGTGCAGCGCAAAGCGAAACAAGAATTTGCTTTACCCATTGATGAGGTGGACATTTCCTGGCAAATTGTCAAACGCACCCAGGAGAAGCTGAAGGTGTATGTGCTGGCCATCCCCAAAGAAATCACCGACAGCCAGGTAGAAACGCTGGCAAAGGCCAACCTGAAACCAAAGGTTATGGACACGAAACCTCTGGCTCTCATCCGGGCGGTGAATCAGGCAAACTCGCTCATCGTCAATTTAGAAGAGTACAGCATGGCGGTGATCATCGTCGTGGATGGCCTGCCTGTCATCGTTCGCACGGTGCCCCTGGAATCCGGGGATCTCACAGCAGAAGCCAAGCTGGACTTGCTCAGCCAGGAATTGGCGCGGACGACAAAATTTTACAACGAAAGCAACAAGGAAAACCGGCTCCCGGAAAACACCCCGCTGTACACCACAGGGACCATGTTTAATTTCCTCCGCCTGGCCGACAGACTGACCAACAGTTCCCCCCTCAGGGACCGGCTCCAGGAAAGGACACCCTACCCCCTCCAGGTCCTGAAGCCGAATCTGGAAACCCCAAAAATACTCCCCCCCGCGGAATACGCGGTCAACATTGGGCTAGCCCTAAAAGTATTAAGATGAATATTTTCCCCTTCATCTACGGATTATTAGGGGCCGTGCTGGGAAGCTTTTTAAACGTGTGCATCGATCGCCTCCCCAGGGAAGAATCGATTGTCTCCCCTCCCTCACACTGCCCACACTGCCAGCGTACTCTCCGCCCTCTTGAACTCATCCCCATTTTCAGTTACCTGGTTTTAAGCGGCCGATGCCGCACCTGTGAAGAGAAAATCCCCCTCCGCGTCCTGTGGGTGGAAATCGGCACAGGTGTGCTCTTCGTTTTGATCTGGCAGCGCTTTGGT
>JAGXKM010000028.1 GCA_018335275.1 Anaerolineales bacterium
TTCCCTTCCGAAACCAACTGCCGGACCCGGGCAGGGGTCACACCCAGACGAGAGGCGGCCTCTCGAGTCACAATCCATTCGCTATCATCCATAACAAACCTCTTGCGCTAGCGTTAGCATGTTGATAGAATTATATACCTAACGCTAGCGCAAGTCAACCCTTTAATAAAAATTTTAAGGTTTGGAGTTTCTCGTTTTCAGTCCAAATTGCATGAAAAAAGGGGATTGTTATAATTTCTAGGAGATTAAGAGAGTGCATACAACAGAGTTGATAGGTTTAACTGATTTTAGATAGGCTTCAATGTGTACATAGGGTGATTTAATGAAGTGCCTGGCGTAATCATCGGGGGAAGGCTAAAATAGGTTCGTTATCTCAGATTGTGATAGATAGATGGGGATGAATTTCCAGGCTCGTGGTTGGAGGGTGAGTACGTCAGGGGTCAGCTGGAATAAAGGAATTTATTATGTTACAGAAAATATATGAATGGATTTTTAATCGCGAAAATTTGTTAGCTGTGGTTTTGTGTTTGATGTTGATCGCTCTGCTGATTGCCACGGCGGATGACACGCCGGTTTGGATTTACCAGGGGTTTTAATGACGATCCATGATGTTATCGTATTAATCGGGCTCTCCTTGTTCTTGGGATGGGTGACAAGAAAAGGGCAGCGCAAAAATTTGCTTCTGCTGGGCAGTTCCCTGGTCTTTTACTGGCTGCAGCCCTCCTTGCCTCTACGGTATCTGAGTTTTTGGCTCCCAACCGCGACTTTTTTCTTGGTGATTTTATCATGGGTATGTACATCCTCATACCAGCAGCGATGGGAGCGGGAAACGATCCAAACCGCTGGATTTATGACTCTGATTATCCTCATGGTAGGCTTGACCAGGTATCTGGGCCTGGGAAATCTGTTTGCCACCCTTTATCCTCCTCGATTGCTCAGGGTCGTGGTTTTTTTGTTGGTCACTCTGGGGGTGATAGCCATCCTGTTGCGAAAGGAGACATTTTCAAACGCTGCTCTCTGGGGGCTTTTTTCGTTCTTTCTTCTTCTTTTTGTGATCTTAAAGACCCCATATTTCGCTCAGATGGCCAGTCGAATGTGGCGCTACGTCGTGGATCAAGCGCCTGGATTGGCCAGGGCGGAAGATATAAAATGGCTTGGATTCTCCTATCTGACCTTTCGCATTTTACACACCATCCGGGATCGTATCAAGGGGCGCCTTTCAGAATCATCCCTCAAAGAATATTTGATATACACCCTCTTTTTTCCCGCCATTTCTGCCGGTCCGATTGACCGTATCGGTCATTTCCTTCGGGAATTGCCAGAAGATCAGAGATCTTTTGAGAAAGACATCATTCAGGGGGGGAGAAGGTTGGTTATCGGGCTATTTAAGAAGTTCGTGGTGGCTGACACCCTGTCCATGATCGCCCTGGGTCCAGAGAACGTGTCCCAAATCCAATCCACGGGAGGTGCCTGGATCCTTCTCTACGCTTTTACATTGCAAATATTCTTTGATTTCAGCGGATATACTGACATGGCGATCGGCCTGGCAAGGTTTATGAATATTAGTTTACCGGAAAATTTTAATAAGCCGTACAGGAGACAAAACCTGACCCAGTTTTGGAACAACTGGCATATGACGTTGACGAAATGGATCCGATCATATTTTTTCTATCCACTCACACGTGCCTTACGTTCGAAAGGCACCTTTTCTGTGTTTGGGGTCCTGCTGATCACGCAGATCTCAACCATGATGTTGATCGGCTTGTGGCACGGTGTGAGTTTAGGATTTGTGATCTGGGGGCTGTGGCACGGGATTGGTTTGTTGGTTCAAAACCGTTGGTCCACTTTTTTCAAAAGCCGCTTATCTAAGCTTGAGCTTCCTTCTAAGCTGGATCCCTGGCTGGGAGGTGTGGGGACCTTTCTGACCTTCCATTATGTCGCTCTTGGCTGGGTCTGGTTTGTGACGCCGCATCTTTCCCAGGGATGGGAAGTCATGATGTGGCTGTTGGGGGTGGTCTCATGATGAGTGATATCAAATGGTGGCGTTTGTTGTTGAAAACGATGATCCTGTTTGCGATATTCAATTTCATCCTCACACCCTTGTTGATGGATGGGATAGAAAAGATATCTATATATAACAGGGTTGTCCCCGGGCGCTTGAGGTTTCCTTTTGGAGAAGATCCAAACCGATCTTATAACTTAAGCTTATTCAGCCTTGATGCTTCTTTTGCCTCGCATGTGGTCAGCGATCCCGGCGGGCCGTCGGACGCCTATCGGGTGTTCGTTTTTGGCGATTCTTCCCTATGGGGTACGCTTTTACGGCCTGAGGAAACCCTCGTGGGTCAGCTCAACGCCCTTGACCTGGAGACGGAAAACGGCAGCCCTATTCGCTTTTTCAACCTTGGGTATCCTACCCTGTCGTTGACAAAAGATCTGATGCTGCTGGAAAAGGGGCTGGAGTATGAACCCGATCTGATTGTTTGGTTGGTGACTTTGGAATCTTTTCCCCAGCATAAACAATATACATCGCCCATCGTCTCCCATAATTATCGGGCAGTCCGGGAATTAATCCTGGAATACGATTTGGACCTAGATCCGGACCATGAGGAATTTATCAAGCCTGGTTACTGGGACAGCACGCTGATCGGGCAGCGACGGAATCTAGCGGACATTTTCCGGCTCCAGGTGTATGGGATTATGTGGGGGATTACCCGGATTGATCAGCACTATCCGGAGAGTTATGAACCTGCCCAGCGGGATCTTGATCCGGACCCATCATTTTACCAATGGGAAGAAGGGGAGATGGAAACATCCGATCTGGCGTATAGCATTTTAAAAAAAGCAGACCAGGTTGCGGAAGACGTACCTATATTAATAGTCAATGAGCCTATCCTGATCAGCCGAGGCGCGAACAGCGACATTCGGTATAATTTTTATTATCCTATTTGGGCTTATGACCAATACCGGAGAGACATGCAGAACCTGAGCAGCCGATTGGATTGGAATTATGTAGATTTGTGGGACTTGGTGCTCGAAGATGAATTCACGAACAGCGCGATCCACCTCACACCCCGGGGAGAATCCATCCTGGCCGAAGAGGTATCGGAGGGGATTTTAGATTTGCTAAATAGTTCAATGCCTGTGGAGGAGTGAGTTTTGAGAAAAGTTGCTTCTTTCTTATTAATAATGGTTTTCTTTGGCACCTCTTGCCTTTCCAACGCGAAGGGTCATTCCATCCAACCTGGAACGCTAGATCAGGAGACGGAGCAACCGAAAGTTGAGGAGGTCAAGGAAACAGCGGATCCCACAGTGACACAGGTCACCAAACCAACCGATGTTTTGGAAGAGAATCCCCCGACATCGAACGCCAAACCAGAACCTACGGATCTTTTGGAAAAAAAATCTACTCATACGATCCTCACGCCGACGTCTGTTCCTACGGATGCGGATAAATCATCAGGCCTTCCAGAGGAGGAAACCCTTCAAGTCTCGGGAACCGTGTATCCCCAAAAGTGGATGAATATGCCCGTTGTGCCTGAGGTCAGTGAGCGAGCCCAAGATATTTACCAGCGTGGATTGGAAATGGGCAACGACCCCCAGTCTTTCTCCAAAATCGGGGATTGTCAGAACGTGACGGACTATTGGAGGACGGGTTTCTTGTCAATTTTTGAAGATCCCGAAAAATACAGCTTTGGGGATGAGTATGATCATTTGCAATCCGCTGTGGATCATTTTCAAGGTTCTTTTGGAAGAAAGAGTCTGGCTGTGGCGGGCGGATTAAATATATCTGCTGTGCAGGCCCCCCTCCGCGCGGACCCCTCCAAGTGTGCATCCACAGAGTCACCGCTTGCCTGTGAGATTCGCCGCCATAATCCTTCCATCGTGATTATCAGTTTTGAGGAATGGTGGCATAATAAACCAGCTGAAGAATATGCCGTTCATTTGCGGACGATCGTCGATTATGCCATATCCCAGGGAACAGTTCCTATCATAGCCACCAAAGCGGACAACCTGGAAGGGGATCATGGGATCAACAGAGTGATCGTTGAAGTGGCGCAGGAGTATGATGTTCCCCTATGGAATTTCTGGCGCGCTGCTCATGCTTTGCCGGGTCACGGCGTGAAAGAGGATGGGTTTCACTTGACTTATGGAGGGGGCTGCAATCAATTTGAGAACCCCGTTTGTCTGAAATATGCCTGGCCCATTCGCAACTTGACAGCCCTCCAGGCCATTTACACGGTATGGCAGGGTGTAAATGTCCAAAATATCGAGTAGCTTAAAGAAATGGATTTTTCTTAGTGCAAAGAAGTAGGGTGATTCTCGAAAGTTTATTTTTTTGAAGATATTTAGGGAATTATCTGGGCAACAAAGGAGATCAATACCGTGCGAAAGGGTTTTATTGTTTTAGCTTTACTCGTATTTCTGGTTTCAGCTTGTGCGTCCACCCAGGACACAAGCAACCTTCTTGGAAAAAATACAGAAGGAGCTTCCGGAATAAGCACGAAGATGGGCGAAGAAGGAACCACATTTCTTCCTCAGACGGAGGAATTAGCGCCCAGTGAGACGAACCCTCCTCAGACTAAGACCCTTCAAGATCCTGGAGGGATGGCGAGCCCCACAACCTCAAAGACGAAGACAAATACCCCGGAGTCTAAAAAAACCGTTTACCCTCAAACATGGATGAATATGCCTGTCGTTCCTGAGGTCAGTGAAAAGGCGAAGGGAATTTATCAACTCGGATTGGAAAACGGAAATCACCCCAGGCATTTTTCAAAAGTCGGAGATTGCCAGAGTGAACATTTACTGGCAGTGTTCGATTACCAAGTTTGGTACAGCCTCGGGGAAACCTACAATCACTTGCAGCCGACGATTGATTATTTCCAGGGTTCTTTCAGGCGGGACAGTTTGGCTGTAGGGGGTGGGAAAAACGTGGCTACTGTGCTCTCGCCTCTGCATGCCAATCAGGCCATGTGTTTTCCAAATGAAACCCCTTTGGCCTGCGAATTAAGGGTGCATAAGCCCTCCATGGCGATCATAAGTTTTGAGGAATGGTGGAGCGAAAAACCTGCGGAGGTTTATGAAGGTCATTTGCGGACAATTGTCGAATATGCCATATCTCAGGGAACTGTACCCATATTAGCGACCAAGGCAGATAATGTCGAAGGGGATCACAGCATCAACAAAGCGATCGTAAAGGTAGCCCGGGAGTATGATGTGCCTTTATGGAATTTTTGGCGGGCAGCACACCCGCTGCCAAACCATGGGTTGTACTATGAAGAGGAGTGGGGGTGGTTTCATTTGACATATGGGGGAGGCGAACACATTCACTTTGAGGGACCAGGGGGGGATTGCAATCACTTTGACGATCCAACTTGCCTGCAGTATGCCTGGCCGTGGCGCAACCTGACAGCTCTCCAGTCTATCAACGCTGTTTGGCAGGAAGTTCAAAATTAATATCATGGAGAATTCAATGACCGACAACCTGATCTCAACCCTGGAAGATTTTATTACGACTGAATTTTTAAAACAGCCTGATCGGGAGTTAAAACCTGATCAGGCATTGATATCCAGCGGTTTGATTAATTCACTCAGTCTGGTCGATCTGGCCTTGTTTGTGGAAGATACCTACGGCGTTCAGATCGATGACACCGAGTTAAACGCGGAGACTTTTGATACCCTGGCAGAATTAGCTTCTCTTATCAAATCCCGAAACCAGGAATGACAACTTTCGTTGATATTCTCAAGTCATATTATGATCAGGATCCCGGCCGGAATTGCGTATATCTACAGCAGGCAGGTGAGGAGGATCAGGCCCTCACATATCATGACTTGTTGTGCGGGGCAGCCGCGTACGCGGACACGTATAAGCGGGAAGGGGTCGAGCCAGATGAGGTTGTGGTTCTGATCTTACAGCATGGCTTGGACTTGATATACGCTTTCTGGGGTGCGGTTCTGTACGGGGCGATCCCATCCATTATGCCTTTTTTGACCGAGAAATTATCCCCGGAAAGATATCAGGCTGACCTCGCTGCTTTGATATCCGTGACCCGGCCCACAGCAATTGTCACATATCCCAATTTTGAGCCCATTGTCCAGAAAGCGTTGCGAGAAGGGGATTCCGTCCGAAAAGTGATCAGCAAGGATGAGGTTGAACCGAAAACCTCGCCCTCTTTTGGATCGCTGCCCGGTTACAAACGACAATCTGAAGACATCGTCCTGCTGCAGCATTCCTCGGGCACGACGGGTCTAAAAAAGGGGGTCGCTTTATCTCACCAGGCCGTGCTCAATCAATTGGACGCTTATGCGGAATCCATCCTCCTCGATCCCGGTGAGGATCTGATTGTCTCCTGGCTTCCACTGTATCATGACATGGGGCTGGTGGCTTGTTTTCTGCTGCCGATCCTGAAAGGCGTCCCCCTGGTGTTGATGTCTCCCTTTGACTGGGTCAGAGCGCCATACCGCTTGCTGCAGGCGGTGTCAAAATATGGCGGCACTTTGTCCTGGCTACCTAATTTTGCCTACAATTTTTGTGCCCAAAAGATCCGCGAGCAGCATCTGGAGGGCGTGGATTTGTCTTCCTGGAGGGGGTTGATCAATTGTTCTGAGACCGTCCAATGGGAAAGCCATCAGAAATTCTTTGAAGCGTTTCAGGGATACGGATTGAGTTATCAAGCCTTGCAAACTTCCTATGCCATGGCTGAAAACACGTTTGGCGTCACCCAGAGCAGGATGGGAAACGAGCCTGCCCTGGACGATATCAAGGAATCCGTGTTTTTTGAAGAGCAAGTGGCCCAGCCAGCAGATGTTGAGGCGGAATCCATAAGGATGATGTCCTCAGGACAGCCCATCAGGAATACAGAAGTCAGAGTTGTGGACGAAGAAGGTAATCAGGTCAAGGATAGGGTCGTGGGAGAAATCAGCTTGCGCAGTGATTGCATGCTGACGGAATATTACAATCGACCGGGAATCACAGAGGATGCGTTCAGGGATGGGTGGTACCTGACGGGAGATTTCGGGTATTTTGCGGACGGGGAGCTCTATG
Organism: Anaerolineales bacterium; assembly: GCA_018335275.1. GTDB lineage: Bacteria > Chloroflexota > Anaerolineae > Anaerolineales > UBA11858 > B10-G9. The sequence continues at coordinate 7,043 of JAGXKM010000028.1, forward strand.
TCACCGGCCGGAAGAAAGACATCCTCATCGTTAGCGGGAAAAATATATACCCTCAGGATCTGGAAGAGCTGGCCTACGAGGTTCATGGGGTCCATCCAGGTCGTGCGGTCGCGTTTGGAGTGTTTAATGAACAAGCTGGCACGGAAGATGTGGTGATGGTGGCTGAAAGTGAAGCCCAGGAACAGGACAAAAAATGGGAGCTTGCGGATAAGATCAGAAGACATGTCACGAAAAATTCACCCATCGCTTTGCGGTATGTGAAGATAGTGGGACCAAAATGGATTATCAAAACTTCCAGCGGGAAGGCTTCACGGTTGGCGAACAAAGAAAAATACCTGCGCGAGCAAAAATGATTGGTGTAGTGAGGATGAATATTCAGGGTGCTCCCTGAATGAAAGATAAATCGCCAGAGCTGAAACCAGATACAAAGAAGGTGAGAGATGTTAAAACGACCTGGAATCGAGGATCAAATCACATTTCTTTACACAGAAGATTTAAATCAGGCGGGAGATTTTTACACTGAGGTCATGGGTTTAGAACTGGTTCTGGACCAGGGGATGTGCCAGATTTTTAGGACGCGGAAAGGAGCCTACCTGGGCGTTTGCCAGAATGTAAAAAAGCAAAAGGACCCGCGCAGAGTGGGAGTGATTTTCACGCTGGTTGTGGAGGATGTGGACGGTTGGTATCGATACCTGGAAACCCAGGAGAAGGTTGCGCTGCAGGGGGAACCGAAAGTGAATGAAAAGTATGGGATATACCATTTTTTCCTGCAGGATACGGATGGGTATACCCTGGAAATTCAGCGCTTCCTGGATCCCGATTGGGATAAAGCTATCCGGGGGAATTAAAAGAGAGCCAACTGTCTGACCGGGGCTTTGCCGTTTAGCAGGATGAAAGTTTTCAAACGTTTTGTGCAGATCCCTAGGGCTTTAAGCTGGCTGAGGTAATTGATCGTTGAATGGCGGCGGGTTTTTAATATGGTGTGTACGCTTTTGGGTCCCAGACCCGGCACCCGGAGAAGTATCTCGCGAGGGGCGGTGTTGATCTCCACTGGTTCGTGCTTGATGTTGTGTTTGGCCCAGGCCAACTTGGGATCTTCGTCAAGAGGTAAATCCCCCCGACCTACAAAGGGCAGTTCTTCAAGAGAAAACCCGTAGTCACGGATTAGGTATGAGGCCTGATAAAGGCGGCGTTCTCGCAGAGGCGGCGTAGGGCTCTGGTTTTCAAGCGGCGTGCCCGGGATGGGATTGAAGGACGAGAAATAAGCCCGTGACAAGCCAGCTTGATTGTGCAATTTAGCGGTAATATCAAGAATTTCCAGATCGCTCTCTCCTGCACCGCCAACCACGAACTGTGTCGTTGAGGAGGGCCAGGACCCTTTCCAGGCCCGTTGGGGGTAATTTTCTTCCCGGATTTCTTCCATCCAGCGCAAGGGCGCTAAGAGCTCTTTGGAAAAATTTTTCAAGGGGGCAAGAGATCGGAGACGGTCCTGGCTGGGGGATTCCAGGTTGATGGAAACCCTGTCAGCGAGGAGCATGGCCTGCTTGACCTGGTCTTTCTCCGCCCCGGGCATGATCTTGAGATGCAGGTAACCCTGATATGCGCGCTTAAGACGCAGGATCTCCGCTGTCTGCAGGAGGCGATCCTGCGTCTGTACCCCACCGCTGCTTATCCCGGAACTGAGAAAAATTCCATCTACCATTCCGGATCTATGCATGGTCATGAATAGATCTACGAAAACCTCCGGACGAAAACTGACCCGGCGATAATCGCGTTCTGAGCGGAATGGGCAGTAAAAACAATTTCGCTCGCAGACGGAACTCAACAGGGTCTTGAGAAGCTTGATTCGTCCACCATTTGGCAGCACGGCTCTGCTCACAGTCACGGAGTCACGTTTCCGGGATGCGAGTGGGGGACAACAGACATCTTCCGCCGCTTCCAGATGCATCTGGCTGGTGAGAACTTTTAACCGGGAAAAATCGTCCATACGCTCATTGTAGCACAAATGTTCGAGATGCGGCCCGAGGATTCGTTCCCCTGTATAAAAGCGCGTCGTTCCCTGATGACGAAGTAAAGATTATTGGAGTTTGAGAGTAAATATGAGATCTGGATCGAGGGTAGGGGATTAACCAAGCATCTTCAAATGGGACAGTCAACAAACTGGACAACGGAAGATTTATAAAAGCGAAAATTCGCCAAAAGAGTATTACGTATAAAAAATCAGACGCTAATCTAGGAGCGTTAGGAATCTGTGATGTATTCCAGCGGCAGTCAAAAAAGGGTGAACATCAAAGGATTATGAAGATCATATTAGACATGGGAAAGTGCGTGAAAAAAGCATGCCAGGAGTAACATGGGAATAGCTCTTAAGAGGGGAAAAACGCTGACGACTACTCAGTTTAGAATTTTATAGAATCGAAGGAAGATGATGGGAGAAGGAGAGGAGGGGACTTGACAGCAGGGTCCGAAAAGGTTAAAATCATTACGCTTGTGATAAGTATCATTATCGAAACCATAAATGAAGAGGTCAATAAAGGCTGATTATGTCCTCAAACCGCCCTAATTCTATCGCAGAAGCCATTGAAAGATATTTAGACAGCGTCCAACTCTCCCGTTCGGAGAACACAGCACGCACCTACGGGAACGCCATGCGCTCATTTGCTTTCTCTCTGGAAGAACATGGTCCTTCCGCCGAAGAAATGAAGGTAACTCAGCTCAGCGAAGATTTCATCACGGATTTTGCAGCTGATTTAAAAGGATACGCCCCCAATACTGAGCAGTTGTATCTGAGCGCTGTGACCGGTTTTTATGAGTATATAGCAGCTGAGAATTTGTCAGAAATCAACCTTCCCCGTTTGAGGATGTTAATCAAGCGCAGATCCAGACGTCCAGGACAGCGTCTACCCCAGTTTCCAAAGGGAGATATCGAAGAAGTGATAGACTATGCGAAAGATTTGCACAAGTTTCCCACGGATGGAGAGCGAAAGAGACTCCAAAATTTACGGGACAGAGCCTTTATCCTCACTTTGGCGGACACAGGTCTGCGTGTCCACGAAGCCTGCAACCTGCGCAGGGGCGATATCGATTGGCATGAAGCCAAAGCAGTGATCGTGGGCAAAGGAAATCGTCAAGCTGTGGTACGCTTTTCGGGAAGAGCGTTAAACGCCCTGAGGGATTACCTGAATGCCCGGGCGGAATTAGATGGGGCTTTTGGAAGGTCCTTAACATCCCTGCCCTTGTTCGCGCGTCATGACCGGGGAGCTGGGGACCGCGTGGAGCCGATCAGCACAACGACAGGCAGGAATATCGTCAGGGATCGGGTCAGAGAATCTCTTGGAGAAAGTGCTGAGGGGACGATCACACCGCATTCCTTCCGGCACTATTTTGTCACGGAGGTGCTTCAGGGATCCGGTGGTAATATTAAACTGGCTCAGAAATTGGCCCGGCACAAAAACATCCAGGTCACCCAGCGCTATGCTCATCTCAGTGATGATGAGTTGGATCGCGGTTACTGGGAAATATTTGAAGAGAAATAGGAGTGCATCAACGATGAAGTATCGATCCTTTGGGAATATTGATTGGCAGGCATCCGCATTAGGCTTTGGCTGTATGCGGCTCCCGACCCAGGACGGTGAACCCGGCGCTATCCGAGAAAATGAGGCAGCAGATATGCTTCATTACGCCATCGATCATGGAGTGAACTATCTGGACACGGCCTATCCTTATCACGACGGGCAAAGTGAACCGTTTTTAGGCCGCGTGCTGCAGGGGAAATATAGAGAAAAAGTCAAACTGGCCACCAAGCTTCCCTGCTGGGAGGTGGAGGAGAAAGGCGATTTTGATCGATTATTGGATGAACAGTTGAAAAGGCTGGACACGGAACAAATCGATTTTTATTTATTACATGCCCTTAACAAGAAGAGCTGGAAAAAAATGCACTCCTTAGGTGTGCTTTCCTGGCTTGAAAATGCGCGCAGCAGCGGGCGAATTGCTCATATAGGCTTTTCATTTCACGATGAGTTCCCAGTATTCAAGGAGATCATTGACGCTTACCAGGGATGGGAATTTTGCCAGATTCAATATAACTACATGGATGTAAAGTACCAGGCTGGCAAGAAGGGCTTGCAGTATGCGGCGGATCGCGGTTTGGCTGTGGTGATCATGGAACCCATCCGGGGCGGACGGCTGGTTGATCCTCCGGAGGCCATACAAAGCCTGTGGAAAAAAGCTCCTATCCAACGTTCACCAGCAGCTTGGGCGCTTCATTGGCTGTGGAACCAACCTGAGGTTTCGTTGGTGTTAAGTGGGATGAGCGCCATGAGCCATGTCAGAGAGAATGTAGCTGCCGCGGAACGTTCGCAGGTAGGATTATTGACACAAGAAGAGCAAGAATTGGTGCGTGAAGTCCGGGAGGCTTATCAAGCTTTGTCCCTGATCCCCTGCACGCAGTGTGAATATTGTCTGCCCTGCCCAAACGGTGTGAACATTCCCCGGATTTTGCAGATCTATAACGATTCCATCATGTACGATAAACCGGAATACGGAATCAAAGGTTATAACAATTGGATCCCTGAGGAAAAAAGAGCTGATCAATGTGAAGTGTGCGGTGAATGTGAGGAGAAGTGCCCCCAAGGGATCGCCATCAGCGAATGGATGGAGAAGATCCACCAGGAATTGGCGCGCTGAGAAGGATGATGGACTTTCTTAGCCTTCTTTGTTAATGAACCTTGATAAATGTAAGGTGAGAACTCAGATTGTTATCGGTTATACGAAATAAAAAGGTGGGAAAAGCTCCATTGAGAACATAGAAAAGAGCCCGGCAGCGAGTGCCGGGCTCTTTATTTACCAAAGGTCAGTGAGGATTTGAATTATCCCACAACGAGGTTGTTATGCACGTCGATCACACCTGCGGTGTAGGAAGCGATGTCCCCTGCTTTGGAACGGACGAAATTGGTAGGAACGACTCCTGTCAGGGTCACTTTCCCGTGTTCAACCTCAACGGTGATATCTTCCGCGTCAATGTACAGGTTGCGATCCAATGCATCATTGATGGTTTCAGCGATATCCTTGTCGATGAAACTTCCTGTGGGAACCACAGTCATTTCATCCAACACATCAATGACTCCACTGACATCGGAAACCAATTCCACGGCTTTCCATTTCTTCCAGTATTCGTCAACGGTCCCTTCCAGCGTCACAACTCCACCTTCCACACTGACATCAATATCCATGATATCGATATCCGTGTTCCAAGATAGGATGTTCTGGATATTGTTTCTGACTTCTGCGTCGGTGGGGATTTCCACAGTGGGCGCGAGCTCGACGTCAATTTGATCTTCCACACTGGTCACACCGTCAATCATCCATGTATCGGTGACAGCGGAAGAACGAGCCCCGTGCGTGGGTACGGTCCCCTTCAGGGTCACAACGCCGTTGTCAACATGGACCGTGACATCATCAGCGTCAACCCTGTTATCCCAATACAGCTGGTCAACAACTTCTTTCTTTATGGTCTCATCCTTGCGGTTCATATGTGCCTCCTTATTCGATCAGGTGCTGAAACGAATCTAGAGGTGAACATGCAATCAAATATTTAATTCGATTAGGAAACTTTGACTCTACTCTTCTTTATTTTCTCCTTTGGAATAATCCCTTACTTTCTCCGCCAGATCCAGCAGTTTCTTTTGAACGGCCCAGTTGACAGTGTCTTCAGGATATGTCCCATCAGGCTGCTTTTCCCCAGCCTTTTTACCGGTCAAGATTTCTATGCCCTCATCAATGGTTTTCACAGGATATATGTGAAATTCTCCCTTTTCCACCGACTCAATCACTTCCTCTCGGAGCATAAGATTATCGACATTGCTTTCCGGGATGAGCACGCCCTGTTCACCTGTTAGACCTTTCTGTGTGCAGGTTTTGTAAAAGCCCTCGATCTTTTCGTTCACTCCTCCGATCGCCTGCACTTCGCCGCGTTGGTTAACTGACCCAGTGACGGCAAATTTCTGCTGAATCGAGAAACCGGATAAGCTTGATAAAAGCGCGTATAATTCCGCAGAGGATGCGCTGTCCCCTTCCACTTCTTCGTATAACTGCTCGAAGGTGATGCTGGCGGAAAGCGCTAAGGGGACATCATCCGCGAATTTTCCTCCCAGATACCCGGTGAGGATCATCACGCCTTTGTTGTGAATCTTTCCTCCTAACTCGGCTTTCCGGTCAATGTTGACCACGCCTTCATTTCCGACGTGAGTCCTGGACGTTATCCGTGATGGTTTGCCAAAGGCATAATCGCCCAAGGGCAAGACGGATATGCCGTTGACCTGGCCTTCCACTTCTCCCTCCGTGTCAATGAGGATTTTGCCCTCTTCAATCATTTCCTGCAGTCTTTCCTCGATTCGATTTGAGCGGTAAATGCTCTCATCAATCGCTCTCTTGACGTCTTTGGCCTGCACAAGTTCATTTCCGTTCTTGTTTGCCCAATAGCTGGCTTGCTGGATCAGATCAACCACATCTCCAAATTGAGTGGAAACGCGTTTTTGATCTGAGACCATCCGGAAACCTTCTTCGACGATCTTGGCCACCCCGGCGGGTGAAAAGTGGGTCAGCGATTGCTCTTTACATATGGTGCTGATGAATTTTGCGTATTGAGCGGCCGTTTCATCTTCCCAATCCATTTGGACGGCGAAATCAGCCTTGACTTTGAATAGTTCTTGAAAGTCTTCATCGTATTGGTAGAGCATGTAATAGAGAAGTGGGCTGCCGATGATGACCACCTTTACTTCCAGAGGGATGGGTTCAGGTTCCAGAGAGCGGGTGGATATGGCTCCGATCGCTTGCTGGATCGATTCGATTTCCACCTCCCGGTTTTTTAGCGCTCTTTTCAGAGCCTCATACGAAAGGGGCTTTCGTAGCAAATCCTGTGCTTCGATGATCAGATATCCTCCATTTGCCTGGTGTAATGCACCGGATTTGATCATCTGAAAGTTTGTGACCAAAGCTCCCAGTTGGGCTTGATGTTCGATTCGCCCCACAAGATTTGCATGGGTGGGATTGCTTTCCAGATAAACAGGAGCGCCATCTAGATCACAGTTATCTATGATTAAATTTATCCGATATTTACTAAAGCGGTCAAAAGAACTCCGTCCTGTTTGTCCTTGGGCCAGGAAGGGAAGCTGTTCTTGGACTTTGCTTTTCTGTTCCGCTTGTTTGAGTTCATCTACGTTTTCCAGGATATCTTTTCTGATATCCTCTAAGAATTGTACGATCCCTTCCTGATCACTGTATTGCTCTTTCAAGGAATCAATTAAATGTTCCACAGCATATCCAACGACCTGACGGTCTAGTTTTTTGATTTCCTCTTTGGCCTCCTGCTGAAGACTTTGAACTTCATTCATCGCCTCCCGCATCTCTTCCTGGAGTTCTTTTTGTTTTTCTTCCAGTTGTTCGCGGGACTGGACATCAAGCTGATTTACCTCTTCAGGAGAGAGAACTTCCCCATTTTTGACAGGTGTAATCATCAGGCCCCGCGGAGTTTGAACGATTGTAAATCCTTTCTCCTTAGCCTTTTTTTCTAATTCTTTAAAGTGTTCTTCCCTTTTTTCCTGATATTTTTGTTGGATATGTTTCTTTTCTTTCTCATAATCTTCGCTTTCAAAAGCGCGGGGGATTTCGTTCTTTAGCTCCTCAACCAGGGTATCCATATCCTCTTCAAATTGGCATCCCATTCCAGCGGGGAGCCTCAGCGCTTTTGGTTTGTCTGATTCATCAAAATTATTGACATAGCACCAATCATCTGGGACTGGTTGCTCTTCTGATTTTTTCTTCAGGAAATTTTGAATCAAGGATGTTTTTCCAGTTCCCGAGGGACCCATCGCATACATATGGTAACCATGGCTTTTGATTCCAATCCCGAATTCAACGGCCTGGACAGCTCGCTCCTGACCGATGACATCTTCAAGGTCAGGTAGTTCTTCTGTACTTTCAAAATCGAACAAGCTGATATCGACATCCTTTTTTAATTTTTCAGGTCTTAGTTCCCGGGCTGCCATGTTTATACTCTCCTTATCATCATTGATATTTTTATAAATATTTTTTCCACTTTCTGATTTTAAAGATACCGAAGAGAGCGGGAATCTTCAATGTAACGAAAACCAGATAAGGATATAAATTTGGGCATATCTAACCAGGAGGTACTGTTTACCTTGGTTTATGGAACCTCTGAATTTGTTCATCATAAGCCGGCAAATACTTATCAGGCAGGATATTACATCGGCATGGATATTGATTGTGTCATCCATTTTCAAGGAATATGAACCTCCCTACTCCGCCCAGACACCGTCTGTTAATAGATAGGTTATACGAATTATTATTTAGGGGGATGAGAATTGTTAGGCTCGTTTTCATCCTGTGATTGTTCCTTGCGCTGATCCCTTAGTCAGTGTACACTATCCATGTTGTGTTTCGATCATCCATAGAGATTTTCATAACCAGATGAGGAGGAAATAGAAGTATGGACAATATGTTGGAACGCGTGATGCGAGCCGCAAAACTAGACGTTGATTTCTTTAACAAGGTAGAAGCTGATACCAGCCTTTCCCAAGAAGCGCTTTTGGTAGTCGTCCTGGTTTCAGCGATAAGCGCTGTGGGTTCTTTCATTTCAGGTTTAATGCGAGGGTCCTTTGGCAGTGCTCTTCTCGCCCTCATTGTCGCTGTACTGGTGGGTATCGTAAATTATTACATCTGGGCGTACATTACCCATTTCATCGGTAGTTCTTTGTTTGATGCTACTTCTGATCCTGGGGAAATGCTTCGCGTTTTGGGATACGCAAGTGGACCAAGGGTCCTGGGTTTCTTCAGCTTCATCCCCTGCCTGGGAGGATTGTTGGGTTTGGCGGGATCTGTTTGGGCCTTGGTCGCCGGTTTTATCGGGACCCGAGAAGCTTTGGATCTGGATACCACAAAGACGTTAGTAACGGTTGTCATAGGTTGGGTTGTTATCTTTGTCATTAACCTTGTCATCAGCAGCGTTATTGGCGTAGGAGCCATGGGCCTTGGCGCAGGTCTCTCTTTGCTGAACAGGTAATAACTTGAGACGTTGAGCGAAGACAGGTGACCCCGGTGCCGGCGTAAATGAAGGAATGGCACCGGGGTTTTCACCTTCCAATTCAGAAGGAGGGAAAAATGGAGTTGAGAGCTAAGTTGTTGAAAAGGTATTTAACTGCGTATTACGGGATACTGCAGATTACCCATCTGATGGTTTTAGGTCGCGCAAGCGTGATCTACGCCCAGTCGAATGTTCTCCCCTTCCCAGCCTCTCCCCCTCCTCAAGGTTGGTCACCCCAGGTGATTCCATTTTTATTTGGCTTGGGCGCTGTAGATGCGCTCGCGGCTAGCTTGGGTGTGCTTTGGGCAGCAAGAGTCTTATCAACTCATAAAAGGGACGACAACTTTTGGGGGCAAATTTCTTTATGTACAGCCATATCCTCTGCCCTGGTTTTCGCTGTAGGTACGATAGCCACTGGCGCCTGGTTCAATCACCCCCAGGAATATTTCGGTATGGCGGTTGCTTTCATGCCTGTCGTCCTTATATTTTTTGTGATGATATTTACAGAAGACCCCAGATAAAATACTATACGAAATGCTTTTTTCTGGGATATTTGTTCGTAACTCCAACGATCTTTAAAAGGTTATTTTTACATTGATCGTCTTTATGCCGGAGGGGATCGATTTTGTCCCTTATCAGTTGACCAGCTCAGACCAGCTTATGCAAAAAACAAAGGATGTGATAGGTGAGCACACGGCCATTGTATGGGAACGACATGGATTAATCATAACCTCAAATCAATCGCTGTTTGCAGCCCTGGATATGCTTGAATATGTGGAGTCGACTGCGATCAGTGAGTACTTAAATAAATTAGCGGGGAAAAGGGCCCAGAAGCTTACTGATCCTGAGGTGGAGGAAATTACCTCTGTGTTCGGGTTGAGAAAAGATTTTATCTAATTACCATTTCCTTTTTTCTCGATGATCACCCAGGCGATATGACCATCTTTGACAACGGAGCGTGTAGCACCTTTTTTATCAAATAGATTTTGAATCTCCTGGGGGGTGAGGAAATGACTTCTCATCAAGGCTACCTTCTCCCCCCAGGCTACCAGTTTGACCATCCAGCGGTTGAAATCTGGTTCTTCGATGACGATCCGCCCTCCAGGTTTGACTACACGCCAGAGTTCACTCGCTGTCTTTTCCTGATCACATACATGGTGGAGTGCGTCGACCATTATGATCCGGTCAAAGTGACCTGCAGGGAACGGCAAATATTCTGAATGAGAACAAACGGCTTGCAGGCCTTTTTTTGACTTCGTTTGCAGTACCATCTTAAATGAAAGGTCGGAAACGACGATTTGGGCTTCGTTTCCAGTGAAATACTGGGCGATCCGTCCTGTTCCTCCGCCAATGTCCAACATGGTTCCTGTGGGAGGCATTTGAATATGCGCAGACAATTTTTGGGGCGGTTTGGGTTTGATGAATTTTTCGTAAAACGGAGCCAAGATCCCAAAATGATCAATCATATTAATGTATCTCCTGCCGGTGTTAAGCCGCCTGGTGTTCAGCCGCTGCAAGGTAGCCATACTGGATATTGGTTAACAAAAGTATTATAGTGGATTTATTGACGCTGGTCCCGCTCTGACTTATAATTTTTTAGCGCCTTCATTCAGAAGGGGAAGTGCTGGAATTGGCAGACAGGCATGACTTAGGATCATGTGCCCTCGAGGCGTGTGGGTTCGACCCCCACCTTCCCCATTTCCGGAGAAATCTGAAAGCCAGAGAAGGGGCGTCACTCTGACGCCTCTATTCTAAATCAGAACATAAAGCGAGGTTCACTTGAACATAGAAAAAACTTATCTAGAGGATCATCAATTACAAGTCACTGTCGAGGCTGATCAGGAAGCTTTTGAAAAAGAAAAATATCTGGCAGCTAAGGAAATGTCAAAAGATAAAAAGATTCCCGGATATCGCCCTGGAAAAGCCCCTTATTCATTAATTGTCAATCACCTTGGTGAGGGCGCGATCATTGATCAAGCTCTGGGATCCTTTTTAGATGAAATTTACCCTAAAGTCCTGGATGAACTTGAAAATGACCCCTATGGCCCAGGGAAGTTAAATGAAATCCAATCTTTGGAACCGCCTACCTTTGAATTCATTGTCCCTCTTCAACCCGAAGTTGAACTGGGCGATTATCATGACCTGCGTGTGCCCTTTGAAGAGAGCGAGGTTCAGCAAGAAGAGATAGATGAAGTCATTGAAAGGATGTTAAGCCAACAGGCGTCTGTTGAAGAAGTGGACCACCCAGCAGAGGAAGGAAGTTTGGTAGACACAGAGATCACAGGCTTGCCTGTCGATGCGGATCCGGAGGATGAAGAGGCGCAGATCATGTCGAACCAGCCTCTCCCCGTGATGATCAAGAGTGAAGACGAGGATGATCGCAAAGAATGGCCCTTTCCAGGATTTTCCAGACAGCTGCTGGGTGTTTCCCCTGGTGATGAGTTAGAACTCACCCACAGTTATGAGGATAAAGAAGACGTCGACGAGGACCTTCGCGGGAAGGAAATCTTGTATAAAGTAAAGATCGAAGGCATCCGCCAGCGCGTCCTGCCTGATTTGGATGAAGCGTTTGTCACATCGGTCAGCGATGCAGAATCGGTGGATGGGTTTAAGGAACAAATCCGGGACCAACTCAATCAACAGTCAGAGCGAGAGGATGAAAATGCTTATTTCGATGCCATCTTTGAAGAGATATTGAAAGATGCTACCGTAAAGTATCCTCCCCAAATGGTCGAAAACGAGATCGATGGGGAGATCGAAGAGATTTCCAATCGTCTGGAATCTCAGGGGATGGACATAGAGATGTATCTGGGCATGCAGGATATGGATCGAGAGGATTTAAGAGAGCAGATCCGTCCCCAGGCGGAAAAGCGAATCACCCGGGGGTTGCTGTTAGGAAAAATTGCCGATCAAGAGGATTTGAATATTGATCCAGAAGAGGTTACCAGCACGTACCAAGAGATTGTGAAAGAAAATTTTGGCCCGGAGGACAGTGAAGCAAGAGAAGCATTCATGAACAGCAGGGAATCAATGAGTTTGTTAAACCAGCTCAGCTCGCAGATGATTTCCCAGCGGACACTAGAATTCTTGAAAGCGCTGGCAAAAGGGGAAGACACTTCCCAGTTTAGAAAATCTGAGGAAGGCGAAGAGGATGAAAGGGGAGAAGAGAACTCCGGAACGCCAGATGTCGGGGAAAGTGATGAGGCTTCTGAAGAAGAGGAACAGGAATCAGAAGAGATTCAAGATCAAGAAGAAATCGATGATGAAAATTAGGAAAGATATATAAAACCGACAGCAGATATGAATGGAGGAAGGATGACCGGACAAATACCAAAATCACTTGTTCCCATGGTGATTGAAAAAACAGGCAGAAACGAACGAGCCTATGACATATACTCCCTACTTTTGAAGAACAGGATTGTCTTCCTTGGTACACCGATAACAGATCAAACAGCAAATCTAATAGTCGCTCAGATGTTGTATTTGAGTAATGAGGACTCGGACGCGCCGATACAGATGTACATTAACTCTCCGGGCGGACAGGTCTACGCAGGGCTGGCGATTTATGACACCATGCAAATGATTTCCAATCCCATCAATACAGTGGCGGTGGGAGTCACCGCTTCATTTGGCACAGTGCTGCTTACCGGTGGGACACCTGGGAAAAGGTATGCCCTGCCCCACGCAACGGTCCACATGCATCAACCGTTGGGTGGCGCTCAAGGACAGGCAACTGATATTGAAATTCAGGCGAATGAGATTCTAAGGCTTCGCAAACAGATCAATGCCATTCTGGCTCATCATACCGGCAAAGATATCGAACAAGTTCGTGAGGACACAGAACGTGATTATTGGTTGAACGCGCAAGAAGCCACGGACTATGGTTTGGTAGATAAAGTTCTTGATCCCTCAAAGGAGAAGAACGTCGCCACGATAGCATCGGATGCTGAGGAAGAAGACGAGTCATAAAGACAAATAAAACTAGCCCGGCTTCTTGAGAAGTCGGGCATTTTTTTATATATCATGGGTGTAAGATGTATGGATAAAAGATGGATAAATGAACTTGAAGGTATCATTTTAGATATGGACGGTGTCCTCTGGAAGGGTTCCCAGCCCTTGGTGGATCTGCCTGCTGTATTCTCATTAATTGAAGAGCGAGGCTGGAATGTCTTGGGAATGACCAACAATTCCACCCGGACGCCCACCCACTATCTATCGAAACTGGACTCCTTCGGTGTGGAGCTTGAAAACTGGCAGGTCATCAACAGCTCTGAAACCACGGCTTATTACCTGAAGAAAAAGTTTCCCCAGGGAGGGGGTGTGTATATGATTGGAGAGCGAGGACTTCGCACTGCGCTCAAAGATCAAGGCTTTTTTCTCGTCGAGGAGAGGGAAAAAAGAGAACCATTGGCGGTCGTTGCTGGTATGGACCGCAATTTGACTTATAAGAAGATCGAGAAAGCAGCTCGATTTATTCGGGAAGGGATCCCATTCCTGGGCACGAACCCGGATAAGACATATCCTACTCCAGAAGGATTGGCCCCGGGTGCTGGGGTGGTGTTGGCAGCCATAGAAGCGGCATCTGGAGTGCATCCTCTGGTTATGGGGAAACCTCAGCAGCGAATGTATAAAGTTGCACTTGATCGGCTGTCTTGTTCTCCAGAAAAGTCACTTGTTGTGGGTGATCGATTGGAAACAGACATTCTGGGTGCGCAGAATGCAGGATGCCGTTCCGCTCTTGTGCTCTCGGGAGTTACCTCGAAGGAAGATTTACGAAACTGGAAGCGAGCTCCCGATCTGGTTGGCGAGGACGTGCTGACATTATTTACATCTCTCCTCCATGATGAATAATTATATTTTCGATTTTTCACTTTCCGATTTAGAAAATCTGGTCCTCTCTTGGGGAGAACCGGAATATCGAGCCATCCAGATTTGGGAAGGTCTTTATCAGCAATATTGGGATGATCCCCAAGAGTTCACAACCTTCCCGCTAGAATTACGGGAAAAATTTAAGGACACATTCACCTTCCGTCATCTGGAACCAGTGGATCAGGTCCAATCTCAGGATCAGAAGACCAAAAAAGTTTTATTCAGACTTCCGGATCGGTCGCCTATTGAAACAGTGCTGATGCGGAACCAGAATAGAAACACAGTCTGCATCTCCAGTCAATCAGGATGCGCCTTGGGGTGTGATTTCTGCGCAACAGGGCAAATGGGATTTCACCGTGATTTGACAAGCGGGGAGATAGTAGAACAAGTCGTACATTTTACCCGCATTTTGAACACCCATCAAGAACCGTTGACCAATGTCGTTTTCATGGGTATGGGGGAACCCTTTTTAAATTATCAGGCAGTGATGGAGGCTGTCCAACGTCTCCAGCATAACCAAGGAATGAATCTTGGGGCCCGGCGTTTCACGATTTCCACGGTGGGAATCGTTCCAAAGATCCACCGATTCGCGCGTGAAAAGACACAGATCAACCTGGCCATCTCGCTTCATGCGGTAGATGATGAAATAAGGTCATCCATGATGCCTATCAATCACCGGTATCCTGTTTCGGATCTTATCTCCGCTTGCAAGGAGTATATTTCCCTTACAAACCGCCGGGTAACTTTTGAATGGGCTTTGATCCAGGGAGTAAACGACTCTCCTGAACAAGCGAAAGATCTGGCAACATTGCTAAAAGGGATGCTCGCGCATGTTAACATCATACCTCTCAACCCAACAGAGGGATATTCCGGTACTTCTACTACACAAGAACGGGTGAAAGTTTTCCAAAGCATTCTTCTGGATCAAGGCATAACCTGTACGGTCCGGAAACCGAGAGGCATTGACATTCAGGCAGGGTGTGGGCAGCTGGCCAGCCAAATAGACTTAAAGTAATAGCTATTTGATTGCGGGTCCTGTATTCTCCATTGATTGCATCATAACTCCTGATTTTGAAAGTCTTGAATACTCAAGTTTTCCTGAGCTTGAGCATTTCCCATATTTTCATGCTAAAATACAAAAAACGGTGGTGGAGGAGGCAAAATGCCTAGTCAAACCGTTCGGTTAGAATTTCCACCCAGATTGCAAGATGAGCCTGTCATCAATCGGCTTTTAAGGCGGTATTCATTTACCGTGAATATATTACGAGCAAATGTTAAGGAAGATAAGGGTTGGATGGACATCCATATTTCAGGGAAAGCTGCAGAAATTGAAGACGCTTCTGATTGGTTGAGAAAACA
>JAGXKM010000136.1 GCA_018335275.1 Anaerolineales bacterium
GCCACACATAGATTAAGAAAGCAAAGAGGGGCACGAATAGGGGACCAAACATGACCCACAGCTGTGATCCGGGGGTGATAAATACGAGATTGGGGATCAGACCCCCTGCCTGGGAATTAAAGCTGATAAAAAAGGGAAGGTACATGGCAAATCCGGTGAGCCCTAAAGCAAATCCCATGGAAAGGAAATCGCCCACAATCAAACCCGGGTGCCAGCCTCCCCGTTTCAAGACATCCCGTAATGCGTAAGCTGCAGCCAACACAGCGACATACATCGGAAAATCCCAGATGTTTAAAAAGCTCATCCCTCCCGCTGCAAGGGCAAGCGCCAGGAAAATCCCCAGGGAGAGCTGAAGAGGGAAAATGCCCAGCCATCGGAAGCGTTTCTTGTCTTCTTTGACAAAGATCGCCAAGGCCATCCCCATGATCAGAAAACCGAACGGCATGGCCAGGACATGGGGATGGAGGTCGCCCAGAAGATAGGAGAAAAAGGGGAATTCGCTGATGACCTCTCTTCCGCTCCCCATGAAATCAATGTCCTGGATGACACGGGAAGCCCGCCACCACCACCAATGGCCAAACGGTTGACCTGGAGGGGGAGAAACCAGATCCCGGATATTCAACCAGCGCCAGAAACCGGATACCCATTGACCGGAATCATTTTGATGCCAGAATATGCCCCGGGAGTGAATGAAATGCAGAAAACCTTCCCAGTTACTGACGATGAGGGTGAAAAATGGTCCCCATAAAGCTGAACGGATGGAGCGCGCTCGCTTTTTTAAATTCGTCATTTCGAGCAGATTATAGACCACCCCATAGGAACCCAAAGCTGATAATCCAAAAACGAGGGAGACCCCCAGATTAAATGCCACCCCACCAGCGGTCGCGGTGACCTTTGCCAGCATGCTGACAAAAATATATCCGAAGTAATAATAGGAGATCGCGTATCCCGCCAGCCATGGATCATGTGGAGGAAAGAACTGTGATCGGGAGATGGCATTGATAAACGCCAACTCCATGGGCTTCTCCGTTCCCACAATCGCAGGATTCAGGGACCGAATATACGTCCAAAAACCAAACGCAACCAGGAACAACAACTCGCTGACAATGATCAGTTTGCGCTGACTTTGCAGCCAGTGGATGATCTCATCCCCCCCACGATTGTAAAAGACATAAACGCTTATACCTGCGAAAAGGAAAAAGGAAAACAGGATCCCCCCCACCGAATTCGCAGCGAGTCCCAGAACCCCTAACAGCCAAAAGATGTAACCCACACACAGGAGCCCAAAGGTGCGGGAAAAGACAAACCCTCTATCGGGAAGATTAGGAAACAGAGCATATAGAATGGGGAAAGCCGCCATCCCAATGATCGTAGCTGCCAGGTACCACAGCAAAAAATGTATCATAATTCACCAAGGTAGTTTCTAATAGGAATCGATCACTTCATAAATGATCGTCTCTTCGGTCTCAAATACGGGACGCCATAAAACACCTTCAGCGGCCGGGAACTTCTCCAAACCTTCCCCGGCATACTTCGCGCGCTCCAGCTGTCCCAGAACGATGAATTTGACATCATAGGACTGGAGAAAATCTCGGGCCTTTTCAAAATCCGTGGTTTCATAAAATTCATGGACCTCATTAACCCTTTCCCAAACCCACTCGTGGGGGACGAGGTTTCGCTGCTGGCGTTGATGCCAGCTCCATCCCACAACACCCGGCAGCCCGGTATAAATTGTATACCGTGTTCCCCAATGATATTCTACCTGATTGCCCTCCACAATGACCGGGGAACCCTGTATATTTTCCTGCATCCAACGAATAGCTTGATAATCTTGAGACAGGTCCATCTTTACGCCCAAATCATGATAGTCAGCATACGCCATATATCTCATCCCATCCAGCGTATGGGGCGCGCGATCCGTCATCCGGTCTTTTATCCGTGCCATCCCTCCTAAGAAAGGATATAAGGCTGCTGCGGCCACCAGAAAAGCGAATCCCACAGGCCACAGTTTCCGGATCAAATCCGGCCAATGTCTGCGTTCCCCCCAAAGCCATCCCCAACACGCTGCAGCACTGACTGCCATCAACACCCACGCTTGCATGTAAAACTTGAATACCGTATTCATCCGCCCCACATCCCCCTCCAGGTTGATGATTTCCACCATGAGTGTCAATGCTAAACCCATGCCGATCAAAAAGGCAACCACCCGTCTCGCAAGGCTGAAATTTGGGTTGAACAGCAATACCAACGCCCAAACCATAAGAGGCAGCACAAGCCAGATGATATGCACACCTGCACCAAATACCGTAAATTCACCAACCGTGATCCCTTCCTCCAGCGAGACCCCCAGACTGACCAGAATGATCAGGGTCACCAAAGCAGCAGCGATCATCAACTCCCGCCACTTTTTTAGTTTTCGCAGAGCAGAGACCGGAGTTACCGCCATCCAGTGAATGCTCTCATAAGCCATCCAGGAGCAGATCACAAACAGAAATAATCCCCAATGCGTGAGGTACTCCCCTAAAGGAGTTTTCGTCCCTGTATAGGGCCGGATGCTTGAATATCCCCGCCCATACCATCTTGTGTAGGGCTGGAAAAGAATCAGGGCTAAACCCGCAAACAAAATGACATGACCCAGGGTGATACCCAACCGCTGCAGGGAATCTTCCGAGGCGTCATACCACCACGTGGCAAGGATAGCGACCACGCCCAAGGCCAAATAAGGATAAAAATCCCACGTGTTTGTCGGTTTCAGCACCCCAACCGATAAAGCGCCAAAAACCGTGGTGAGCGCAATTCGGCCCCAAGAAACCGCTTTCCTCTCTTTTCCATAACGATTAAACACGGTCGATAAAGCCCAGGCCAGCGCCAGCAAGGTCAACGGCAAGGCGATGAAATGGGCGTGCAAATCTCCATAAATAAACGTAAAAGCAGGAAATTCCGTGATCGGCCCTCCATGTTCTCCAGCGATCACACGGCTGGGATTCCAATACCATTCATCCAATCGATACGGGAAAGATAAGGTTCCCACAAACTTCACCAGACCCCGACCAGCCCAGATGATTTTCTTAAACCAAGCGGCTGTTTTCAAATCCCCGCCGCCCGCTGCCAGTCTCTGGAAACCCCGGTAAATCATTCTCAATGTGCCCAAATTCCCAAAAATGGCCGCGCCCAATAAACCAGCAAGACCGCTCCAATACGCGCCTTTTCCATCCCCGACTTGGCTGTCTTTGGCTTTACTGAACAGGTTCCAGGAAAGGGAAAACCCTCCCAGGGCAAGCATACTCAGCAGCGTGGGCAGAATCAGATTGTAGGCAAAGGAGGGCAGGATGCCCAAAAATTTCACCAACACACCAACGAACACAAAACCGAAATAATAATAATTGATGTATCCCCCTGCGAACCACGGGTCATAAGGTGGAAATGATGTGCTTTTCAGGACGGCATTGAAATAGGAAAAATCCATGGGCTTTTCTCCCCCCTTCCAAGGATGCCAAAGGTCTGGATTGCCATATCGATGGAGCAGCCCAAGCAGAAAAACCGCCAGCGCGATCCCTTCAACGATCAGGAAATATTTTTTTCTCTTTCTCCATTCCTCTTTCAAATCTTCCCACTGGTGCCGGGCAAAGAGCCCACCCATAAGGAGCATAAGGAGAAGGACACCGCTGATCGTCAGCCTAGAAAAGGGAACCCGGAAGGAACCTGCCAACCATGTCCCATAAGACAGGAGAAGCATGCCCCCTGTCCGGATCAATGGATACCCGCGATCGGGGAGCCCAGAAAACACATAACGCAAAATCGGGTAGGAAAAAATCCCCACCGCAGAAACAGCCAGATACCAGACCAGTATGCCCATCACTTGGCTGCGGTTGATGAGAGAATCAACGTTAAAAAGATTGTCCCATGTGCCGCCCTGACGCTGTTCAGCGAGTCGATCCGGAGGTAACATCAAGTTTCCGGGCGTTGACTCCGCATTTTTAGGCGTAAGATGAATAACCATGCTTAAATCAACAGACCCCAAAACCTCCTCCACATGGGATGAAGAATACGCTTCCGTTTTTTGGAAAACAAATACTTTAGGATGATCGTAGACGGTGAATGACTCCTCAGAGGGCTGGTCATTGATCTCAAAGGGGCCTAATGTCGGATTTGACTGAAATGTTTTACGCAGCTCAAATCCCAAATTACCCTGGAACTGACCCGGTTGGGCGATGTTATAACAACGTTCAACGCTCATTTGGGAAGGACAACCCATCAACTCCCGATAGTATTTCGTCGTCAAGGGGTACCGCTCGGGGAGCCGTGTCGTGCTGGCCCACTGGCGGCTGGAAGATATCAGTATGTAATCAGCAGCCTCAAGCGTAGAAAGGAAACGATCCAACTTTTCCTGATTGTCATTCCAATACATTTCGAAATTAAATCCCCCGGGGTAGATCCCCCCGTAGGGATCATAGCCTTCCATTCGCAAAGGCAAGCCGTCATCCCAAGAACTCTC
>JAGXKM010000137.1 GCA_018335275.1 Anaerolineales bacterium
AGCCCTCAGACCTATCCTTGCTCAGAAACCGACCCATCTTCCCCTTTCCAGCGTTCATACTGCTGCCGGTAGTTGGAGTTGTAGGGTTTGATAAACCCGATCTCACGGGGGTCCTTTTCGTGTTCCTCAAGCAGGATCACTGCGCCCATGCTCCAGGGTTGGCCATGACTTGTTCCGCGGTGGGCTAAGTGGCCCTCAATTCCTCCATGCCTTCGAACGCCGTTGTTACCGTTTTATCATCAACGTTAAGGTAAACGAAGTATTCCTTCACTCCCTGTTTTGATTCTTTCTCTCCCCGATAGTAGCAGTCTTCCATTTCCACCTCTTTCCTCCAATCAATAGAGACTATAATCCAAACACCACCTTTAGCATCATCCCTAAACCGGCTCCTTCATCAGTCGAAATTGAGATTTTCTTCAAGCCGATGGCCCATCTGATTCACGCGAGAAGCTCAAGGTGTTTCAATAAAGAATCCTATTAGCAGCGGATTGACCAGATCGGGACGTTCATAATGCGGGAGATGACCGCTTTCAGGTACAGAATAAAAAACATGCTCCGGCAAGGCTTGCCGAACAAGCTCCATATCCTGCCGGGAAAATGTTTGGTCGCGGGTTCCCCAGATCAATAATACCGGCAGGTCTAATCCTGCTAACGTTTGATATTCAACAATGGGGTCCACGTTTACTAACTGACGGATAGTGGAAAGAAGTGCCCTGCCCGTGCCCTGGTATTTCATCTGCACCCGGTATTTATCTTCCCATTGAGGAAATTTGTCCGGTTGGTAAAAATCATCCGTCTGGATCTTCGGGAGAAGAACCGGCTGCAGATAAGCTTTCATCACAACCTCACCAATAACCGGCAGATTGAGGGGAAAAATATCTTTAACCGTGGTCCTCCCTGGTTCTGGAGCGATGAGAGTTATACTGCTCACCCTTTCAGAGTGAACAACAGAAAAATGAGCCGTGATTGGCCCTCCCATCGATAAACCTACCAGATGGACAGGTTGATTTATATTCAAACCTTCCAGTAAGTTTTCCAGCTGAGAAACAAAAAAATCGAGGTCATAAACCACAGAGGGGCGATCAGAAAAACCACGGCCGTAAAGATCATAGCGCAATACCCGTAAACCTGACTCCACCAAGGGATCCAGGGTCGGGTCCCATACATAATAAGGAACTGAAAAACCAGGGACAAGAACAACCACTTCGCCCTCTTCAGGACCGGCTAATTCATAATGGGTTCTCCCTGCAGGAAGATCGATAAAATCCCCACCCACAGAGCCTTCATCCAGTTTGTCCACTTTCAATTTTTCGGTTCGTACGATCCTGGCGCATAGTATCCCGCTAAACGTCAAGATTATCAGGAAAGTTAATGCCCGCTTCCACCACTCTCTCATCGGCAAATCCTATCCAAAAATCACAGGTTACATTCTCGAAATCATTTTACTCGACCACCAGGCCAGAATGTTGGAGGAATTCATTATTCCAGGAACAAAATCAGCTAAAAAGTAGTCCTGAACTGAGAGAACATACTCTTTCAGGAGACACCTGACGCCCATAATTAATAGATACGGCATCCTGTGAGTCATACTTCAGTGTTAACAACAAAGAAGGGTGGAGATCCATTCATGAGATCCCCATGTGTCACAGATCGTGGCTTAGACATGACTTTGACGACTCTCCCTGCATAATAATAAGAGCCATGTCCTTGTGGCATGAACCCCTTTTCAGTCTTCTAAAAATAACAGAAGGTTGATCTTTTTCAAAACTTCATTCACGATCTGGCTGGGCAATCGGAAGATCAGCTCTGCCTTCCGAATCTCCCAGTCCATATTTTTCACCTGATCGGCCAGGATGACGCCTTCTATGGGCAAACCTTGAGGGATGTTTACGTCAAATGGGTATCCCTTGATTTGGCTGGTGATGGGACATAGGGTGGCTAACCCCACCTTTCCATTGTAAGCTGCCGGAGAAAGGACCAGGGCAGGACGCCTGCCTGCTTGTTTGTGGCCGGCCTGGGGATCAAACGCGAGCCAGATCACATCCCCGCGCTCCGGAATATAATCGCTGCCTTTTACCATGCTTCCCTACCCATGACGGGCCCTGTTTTCACTTCGCCGTGTTTGTTTTCCTCGGTGACCTGCTTGAGCATAGACTCCAGCTCCACAGGCTCTTCCTGTCTGGGGATGATCACCAGTTGGTCATTGATGACAGCTAACTCCACAGGCGAATCTTCTTCCAGGCCAATTTCTGCAGCAAAAGGTTTAGGAATACGTATGGCCAGGCTATTCCCCCACTTTTTGATCTTCTTTCTCATTTCGGCCCCCCAAAACAATTTGTAGTGGTGTATATACATCACAAATACATTAAATCAGGGGATTTGTCAAGCGGCTTGAGCGGCGTTCTATGTGTTATGTTGACGAGTGTCTTCCTACATTAATATATGTATTTCTGTGAGTCATGGCCTGAAACCTGTGTCTTATTCTTAAGCAACCGGTGCGGCTGCTGTTTGGGTATTAATGTACCTTTGAATACACCTGGACTTCACGCTCAAGCCGGCTGCCTAATTCATCTTTTTCACAATCGAGGTCGTATTGGGTTTGGAGCCCCAGCCAGAACTCCGGCGAGGTTTCAAAGTACCGCGCCAGGCGCAGCGCCGTGTCAGCCGTCACACTCCGTTTTCCCCGGACGATTTCATTGATGCGCCGGGAATCCACGCTGATATCCAGGGCCAGCTGATGCTGACTCAAGCCCAACGGCTTGAGGTACTCTTCCAGCAGCACCTCGCCGGGATGGACCGGTGCTAATTTCTTCTTGCTCATGAACACTACCTCCTAATGATCGTCCGTGATCTCCACCTGGTAGGCATCGCTCTCATGCCATGCAAAGCACACCCGCCACTGATCGTTGATGCGTATGGAGTACTGCCCTTCTCGTTCTCCTTTGAGCTTCTCCAGCCGGTTGCCCGGTGGAGAACGGAGATCCTGTACGGGCTGATCGTTATTCAGCATCCTCAGCTTCCGGAGTGCGGATTGCTGGATGTCGGCGGGAAAATGTTTTGAAAATTCCCGTTGATAAACCTTCCTGGTTTCCTTGTCCGCAAAGGATTTGATCACAATGATATTGCATTGTGTATTGCGCTGGGTGTCAAGCACAATGTTTAGGCTGGATTGAAGTCCTCTCCTCTCCCCTAATAAATTCCGGCTCATCCCTGCCCGGTATTCGATCCGCATTCCCCACCGCCAGCCTTCCAGCTCACGTACTGCTGCCGGTAGTTGGAGTTGTAGGGTCTGATGAACCCGATCTCCCGTGGGATCTTTTTGTGTTCCTCGAGCAGGATCGCTGCAACCTTGCTCCAGGGGTGGCCATGACTTGTCCCAAGATTGGCTAAGTGGTCCCTCAGCCCTCCTTGTCTTCGACCGTCGGCGTCACCAGTTTATCCTCGCTGCCAAGGAACACGAAATATTCTTTCTCTCTCGCTTGTTTTATTTTTCTGCCAGATAAAAGCAGTCTTCCGATTGCACCTCTTTCTTATAGCTAATAGAGTCTATAAATGGTATTTTTACCTTTGTTCCGTACATGATATTCTTGGATTGCCTGAAAAGATTGGCGACCCAGGGATCATGGATGATCGTTTGAGGACTTCCATACAATTAATAAACCATCTTATCGCAGGCCGTGTGAGAAGTTGGAGACTATTGATTGTATATTTTTTTGGTTGGCAGAAATGGTGGTTGTTAGGTGTTTTTGCCTATACGCAATTTTACCTTTGTTTCAAGAAATCTCTTTCTAGGGTAATAATAGTTAGGCTTTGCCGACAACGCCAAGCGGGCTGCGAACCGCGGAAGGGCCCCGGGTTCAGCACATGGGTGTATACCATGGTTGTCTTCACGTCTTTTCTCGCAAGGGGCGCCTTCGGCGTGCCCCAGCAGCTCTTGAACGGTGCTGATGCCATAATCCATCTCCAGCAAATGGGTAGCAAAACTTTGTCTGAAGCCGTGACATATCAAAAGGCCCGTTTTCAAGGGGAGCCCTTTTCTCGTGGGGAAGAGCACCAGACAAGGACGCTGAGCAGGATGCCAAAGGTGGAAAGAGCCATCCCCAGGGGCGCATCCCAGGGCAGGTATCGGAAGGTATACTCATGTTGGCCGGCCCATTTCCGTTTGAAGCAAAACTGTGGATTTCCACAGGTTACAAAGAACCCATGTGCCTCTAAAATATATTTAGGCAACTTTTAGCCTGATTCTATACTTCGGAAAGGAGAAATTTCCTTGCGCAAGACATATACCAAATCCATCCTGATCGGGTTGCTGGTCCTATTATTCGCTACATCAACAGGTGTTGTGTATGCAAATGAGGACCCTCCTCCAGTGGAGCCCACTCAAGAAAAGGACTCGTCAGATCAACCCAGAAACGGATCAATAGATCCTAATTACAAACCATCGCCCAAAGAGCTGGCTCTTCAAAAGGCAAAACAGAAAGCGCTAAAA
>JAGXKM010000138.1 GCA_018335275.1 Anaerolineales bacterium
CACTGGCAGCAGCCAACCACATCAGAATCTTCTATAGATTGCAGTACCAGGGCAGCAGATTCAATGGCAGAAACAGATTTATTCCAGAAATCAAAGTGCGGGGATATAACAAAAAGAGAACGACACAAAACTCGTTCCCTGAAGATAGACCACTTATTTACACCAAGGGCCCATTCGATATAAAAAAGGAACAGGGGAGACCATTCTCCGGCTAGGCAATCCACAGTTTCATGACAAGTAAAACGCCCGGGCCACTCTCACCTTTTCAATGCTCACACTCTTCAAAACGCAAGGTATAACCAGCCCATGGCGACTTCCCATTCTTCATTATAATGATAAAAATCTCCCCCTTACTTCTTTTTCATCAAATACAGCAATCGCTCCGATCCTGTAATTTCTTCTACATCCTCAATGTGAAAATATCTCTGAAACATGCGTTCAAAATCTGGCTGGGAATACTCACTAAAGATATCTTCCCGTGATGCCAGTAATTGCTGGGTTTGTGGATCATCTTTCGGGATAAATTCAATCACCAACCAATCGCCCAATTCTGATAAGAAACTTGCGATCTTCTCCAGGGGCGTATTATTGGTTATGGCCAGGTGATGGATCAGTGCTAATGCGAAGATCAGTTCAGCCCCACCCCGCTCATACACAGAGTGGCGTTCCTGATTGTGCCAGCCTATATCAGGGCTGGGGTTGGTGAGATCAATAAGCAAGGGCAGCAATTTTTCATCCCCCTCCTCAACACATTGTCGATAATTCAATTCCACCGCGCCAGGGTCAAAATCAAAAGCCACCGTCCTGATCCCCCGCTGGCTTGCCAGTCGGCTGAATTCTCCCACATTTGCTCCAAGATCCCACACAGAGTCCGGCTCAAGCCGGTCCAGGTATTGGCTGATAATTTCTTTTTTCCGGTTAAAGGCGGTGTCAGAATAAGAGTGGGTCGCTGCATAATCCGCCCAGGCTGTGTGCTCAGGGTGCCATTCCAGCTTTCTCACACTCGATTCCAGACTGCTGATAATCCCCTCCTCTAACCCCCTTTCCTGGATCTGGCCTTTAGGAGAACTTAAATCAACTTCGCGTCCTGCATAGCGATTCTGAGCAGCCGCGTGTAAATGGATATGGGTCAGGAGAGAAAAGTTTAACCGGGTACGAAAAGGAAGGAGTTTGCTGGCCATGTCTAAGGGGATGCCATCCAGGTAGATCCTGAGCAGCTGGCTCAAACGGACGTCTTTATAACTCATTAATGACAGCGGGGCTAAAAAGTGCTGACAGAATTGACGATACCCCATCCATGGTTTGCCCTCTTCAAGGATTTCAAAAGATAAGGTGTCGATCAAAACCGGCTGTCCCTTCCAGAACTGAATGTTATATCCACTGCTGTCCTTCAAGGACATCCCATAATCCAGAGCATGTTTCTGAATCCTCAGTGTGGCCAATGCCGCATCTTGAAGCTGGCTGAAACTCCACTCATAGGGATAGGAAATGAAGGGAATCTGTTCCGGATGAATGACAAGATAGGCATGATCCGCATCAAACGGTTCAACGCGTACTTTTCGATGGGGGATAAGCAGGCCCGCATCCACAAGTCGTTGATACAAGCCAGACCCCATCAACAAATCATATTCGGATTGATATCGCAGGTTGATTTGTCGATACAACTGGTTATCTTTCCAGAAAATATAGCCGCTCGGGTCTCGAAAAGAAGCCGGCTCTCGCTTATTCTTTGTCATCCTCCACCCTTTCATCCTGGTTGGAGAATAAATCCTTAGCCCAATCGATGATCTTCCCCCAGTAGGACTTCAAGACAAGCAGCCAGCCGAGAAGCATGGCCAAAATCAACTGCAGGATGAAACTTCCCGATCCCGGATCCAGGTAAGCGCCTGGCTTTGGCAGGGTTGAAAGAAGCACTTTTCCCGGCAAGATGATATTCATAAATATTTTTTCCTTCCTAGCGTGGGGGCGAAGGCAAACACACGTCGAAATGTTGACAACTATCGATAAATTCGGGCTTCTCTGTGATTCCAGTGGAGAGGGGGTGTTCATGGAAGTAGACCCTGTCATGGAGGACGGGGTACTGGGTGCCAAACCAATGGTTAAATGTCACCCGAAAAGTATTAACCGGAGTCATTGAGGGATAGAAGGCTTCAGTTGCCCCGTCTGAAAAATAGATGGCATTCAGGATCGCCGAACGCACCTCGACCCCTTTTCGGGTAGGATGATCACGATCCAGATACTTCCCATCTCCATGATCAGATTGCAAAATAATCACAACTGGCTTGGTGGAGTTCTCCAGGATTTCGTCAATCATCTTCAAAGTAGCCTGGTTTAAATATTCAATCTGGTAACCGTAATACTCGTTATAGTTTTCCGGTTCAACCTGATACCAGTACAGATTCTGGTTTTCCTGATAGCGCAATTCTTCTCCATCGGTTCCATATAAAAAGGGGATATGAGGTAAGTATATATGCGAAAAAAGGAAATAATGACCATCCCGGTTTGCGTAATCCGGCAAATGTTTCAGTGCATGTCGGATGCGCTTCCTGCGCACATCAAGTTGCCGGTTGACAATGGATCTCACCACATTATCCGCTTCCGGATGATCCCCGGGAGACGATGGATCGTTAAACAATAATAACCCCATGGTGGTTCTCAAGAAGAATTGCTCAAAAGAATTTAAAATATCTTTTCCACGGGAGCCACTAAAATTTGGCCTGACAAAAATATCCTTCTCCTGGTCATTGGTATCCCCCGTTCCGGAATCAAACACCACGGTTTGATAGCCGTACTCATCTAAAAAATCGTGCACATAATTCGTGTAAAGATTATATTTTGTTTTATTGAATATATCTTTAGGATACTGATGGAAATACACCAGGTTTAGCGATGAATTTATCGAATAATTTGTATTCAGATAATTTGAACGACTGTCAGTGAGGATCTTAAATCCTCGCTGTTTTAGTTCATCCAAAAATTGTGAGTTATCATATTGGTAATATTCCTTCAAGTAATCAGACCTCACATAGGCATCAAAAATAACATAATAGATATCAGGAAGGGCAGACTCATTCACTTCAGGTCTGTCCGCTTCGGCTTTATATTGACCGCGCAGTTGAGCCAGCTTTTTTTCCTCCTGGGGAGTGAGGTCGTTTTTTACATCGGTGGTGGTCCAGATTGAGAAAAGGATAAACACCACCAACAGGCCGCTAACCAGATTTAATAATCGGGTCGCTGTTTTCGTAGACTTTAATTGCGTAATGATATAGGAACCGGCCAGGAAGAGAATCACCCACAACCAGGCCAGCAGCGAGCTGTTAATTTGAATGCCTCTCGGGTGCAGCCACCCTTCCAAGGCGTTATATACATGTCCAAAGGAATAGAACTGGAAGGCAAGGAGTGAACTTAACATCCCTGCCCTCCCCCAATCTTTGAGGATGACCTGGAAGCTGAGACATAGGAATGTAAAAAAGCCTACCGACATTCCTAAGAAACGGTAGGTATCCGAAAAGGGAATATTTATCAAATTCCGGGAATAAACAAAAAGAATGGGGTAGATGCTGAACAAAACGGGATGGAAAGGAACATTTAATAGGGACCCGTCTGTTCGCTGTTTTTGTTCAGAAAGTTCCATCGATATCATACCCCATGAAAAAAGGCGAATCTCAACGGCTAAAAAAATCTGGCAACTGCTGATCAGACTTCTTCATATGTTTTTTGTGGCTTGCCGGTATTGAGAGGCAAAAGCATAGAATACTGCTTAAAAATTTCCGTCATTCACAACAGCAGCCTAAAAAACTTGATTGGAAAAAGTATAGCATGATCGTTGGAAATGGAGAATAAGTGGGGCTTACAAATATATCAGAAGCCGCCTTTCAAGAAAACCTGGAGGTGTGAATAACCAACCCTCAAATCTAACGGTGAATTTTCATTCTTCGTTAGCCACGAAATCAGCTTTCAGCATATAGAATGGAGAACGGCGTATAGCTGTTCTCCAGGTAAGCAAAGCCCTGCTTTGTAGCAGTGGGCGGTATTGGACTCGAACCAACGACCTCCTCCTTGTAAGGGAGGCGCTCTTACCAGCTGAGCTAACCGCCCCAGCATTCGCATTATAACCCGCGCTGAAGTTTTTTGGAAGGGGACGGCCTCCACCCTCACCCCGACCTCGATAAAGGTTCCTTTTCTCCCCCCAAGCCAGCCCTCTTGTGTTACACTTTCTGCGTACGCAATCCACACAAGGAGACCTTTATGCGCCTGCTCCGCTACCAAATCAATCACGGCAAACCTCTATCCGGGTGGCTTCTGGACGACCACGTAGGTCCCCTTCAGGGCACCCCCTTCGGGGCTTTTCAACGCGAGGAAGCGGATATCCCCCTGGAGGACGTCCGCCTTCTGCCGCCCATCCTGCCCAGCAAAGTCATCTGCGTAGCCCGCAATTACGCTGCCCACGC
>JAGXKM010000139.1 GCA_018335275.1 Anaerolineales bacterium
TCTTCCAGCCGCTCCACCTCTTCCTGGATGGAAGCCTGGAAGGCCTGAAAAGCTTCCGGTGCCGTTTTGAACTCCTGGTCAGACATGGTCCATCTTCTCCCAGATCGATAATCCTGCAAATGCACGCCGCTTTCAAAACTTGAACTCGCCTCCCGGACCGCGTCAAGGATCTGCCGGAACGGGCTCCGGGCGGCGGGCGACTCGGGCTGACCTTTGCCCAGATCCTCAACCAGCGTTTCAGACTGCTCTTCCAGCCGCTCCACCTCTTCCTGGATGGAGTCCCGGAAGGCCTTAATAACCTCCGGTGCCGTTTTGTGCTCCCGGTCAGACATGGTTCATCTTTTCCCGGATCGATTCCGAAGCCTGATCTAGGATCTTATCCAGTTTAGCTGCCAGGGTGCTGTTGATCAGGGTATCGCCTACCCGCACCCGCAGGCCGCTGATCAATTCAGGCTCTGTCTCGGTCTCAAGGTCCACTTCCTGATCAATCAAAGCGCTCAGCGTTTCGCGAAGCTCTTTGACCTGTCCATCTTCCAGCGGACGCGCAGATTCCACAAACACCGTGGGAGACCGCTCATCCAGGGAACGCCGGATAGCCTCCACCTGATCCATCTCCCCGGATCCCAGTTGCCAGATGCGGTCATTCAAATCCTTAACCAGTTGGTCATGGACTTTGTCCGTGGCGGTTTCGCGGATCACCCGCTGACTGACTTCCCGGATGACATCTAAAATCTCATCCATGTGATCCTTGACCGCTTTTTCCTGCAGCTGGACGGCTTCCAGAGAGGCCGCTTTCAGAATCTGCTCGGCCTCCTGGCGGGCGTTGTCAACCGTGCTCCGCCGGATCTCTTTCATGCGTTCCCGGGCCTCGCTGAGAACTTCCTCAACCTGCTCATCCACATTCTCCAGGCGTTCATCCAGCTCATTCCGCAGGTCCTCCACCTGGGCCAGCTGCCGGTTAAGTTCCTCTTTCTGCTGCTGTTTTTCCTCTGCCCGCTGGTTGACCTGGCGCTGAACCGGCTTGAAGAGCAGAAAGTAGAGCAAGCCGGTCAGGATGAGGAAATTGATAACCTCCCATACAATAGTCGGAATGTTCAAGTTCAGCATCCTGTCTCCTTGACTAGAAGAATCGGTCCAGCAGTGGGTTGGCAAACAGCAAAATCAACTGCACCAGCAGGACATAAATTGCAGTGGACTCCAGCAGCGCCATGGCGATCAAGAGCGTGGTGCGCAGATCACCGGCTGAATCCGGTTGGCGGGCGATACTGTCCAGCGCTTTCTCAACCGCTCTTCCTTCGACGATAGCCGGGGTGATCGCGCCAATCACCATCCCCAGGCCAGAAATGATAATGGTCACGAGGGTAATCAGTGTTCCAGGATCCATTTCAGTCATACCTTTACTCCTTCCTTATTGTTTTCAATTCTTGATTGACAGGTTCTACCCTTTCTGGTTCCTCCTCCTGCGCTGCCTGTTCAGGTTTGGCGGGTAGACCACTCGCGATATAGACCGCTGCCAGGGCGGTAAAAAGGTACGCCTGCAAGAGTCCGGTAAAAATGCTGAACCCCTGTAAAGGCAGCGGGGCAATCAGCGGCACCATGGCAAATATAATCGCGATAATAATTTCCGCGCTGAATACATTGCCGAAAAGCCGTATGCTGAGTGAGATCGTCCGGCTGACCTGGCTGATCATCTCCAGGGGCAGCAGGAAAACCGGTGAAGCCAGGTTTTTCACATAAGGCCACAAACCCATCAATTTCACTCCGTAAACGTGGACGGCCACAAAGACCACCAGGGACAGGGCAATCGGAACGTTGATGTCACTGGTAGGGGATTTCAGGAAAGGCACCAGCCCGATCACATTGGCCGCACCAATGAAAACCGCCAGGGAACCCAGCAGCGGCAGAAAGGGATCTGCGGGGCGGCGCATGATTTCGCTGATAAAATCAGTCAGGAAATCTACCACCATCTCCAGCGCGGTGGGTTTTAAATGCTTGACAATCAGGGTGATCCCGACAATCAAGGCCATCATCACCCAGGTGGAAATGACGGTGTCCCGCACCGGAATTCCCCAGATGGTAAAAACTACTTCTGGAAATACATCTTCCATAGGTTATGTCCTCCTCAAAATTCCGTCTTCGTCTGGAAGAGGAAACATGGTCAGGCTGAGAATTCCCAGCCAGGGGGCGGACATCAGTCCGCCAAAGGCAGAAAGCCCGCTGCCAATCCCCTCCTCGAGGGCCAGCGCCAGCACAGCCGCGCTGAGAATCCAGCGCAACGCCGCACTCAGGGCTACCCACCTCTTGGCTGCCTTAATCCGTTCCGGATAGAGTCTGCTGACCAAAACCCGCTGGGAAAGCCAGATCACCAGCCCCGTCCCCGTCCCATACAGCAGCCAGTTCCAGCTCATACCTCTTCCCTCCCCTGCTTCTCCTGCCTTCGCTGTTGATCCTGCTGATCCAAACGCCAGATCAGGCGGGAGAGGTTGATATATCCAATCACAACTCCCAGTACCAGCAGGCCGAGAGTAAACGCGTACCTCGTACCCAGCCATTGATCCAGAAAATGGCCGGACAAAACGCCGCCAAAGATGGGTACAGCCAGATCCCAGCCGACGGCAAGTACCCCGGAGCCCTCCCTGAGCAACGCAGGCATGATCTTTTCAGGGCGGTGATCCTGCTGGGTCTTCACGTTCTTACTCCTCTCCTTCCAGATCCTGCTCCAAGTCTTGCAGAGCCTCTTCCAGGGAACCCGATTTGTCGGATGGCGTATCTTTGGATTCCGAGGCCCACCCACTGGTATAAATCGTCACCTGATCCGCCTCCACATGCAGGATGCCGGCGCGCACGGGAACAGCCTCCGTGTAGTCTTCTTCCCCGTATTCCACCGGTCCGTCCTGCGTTTCTGCCAGCAAAGGATGATGTCCGGGGTGAATGCCAATACTCCCCCCGTCCGCCAGCGCCAGACGCACTTTGCCAGTTTTTTCGGTCTCCAACAGGGTTTCCTCCGGTGTGAGGACAAGCAGCTTCATGAGATCTGCTCCCCTTCCCCGGCTTCCAGCCGATGGGCTTTTTTGACAGCGTCGTCAATCGTGCCCACCATATAAAAAGCCTGTTCTGGGAGTTGGTCGTGCCGGCCGTCGAGAATCTCCCGGAATCCGCGGAGCGTTTCCTCGAGGGGAACATACACACCAGGAATGTCGGTGAAAGGCTCAGAGACAAAGAAAGGCTGAGTCAGAAAACGCTGAATGCGCCGGGCCCGGACCACCGCCTGGCGGTCCTCTTCGCTGAGTTCCTCCATGCCTAAAATGGCGATCACATCCTGGAGCTGCTCGTAGCGAGCCAGCAGGGAGCGAACCTCACTGGCAATCCGATAGTGCTCCCGTCCCACTGCCTGGGGAGCGAGCAGGGAACTCTTGGACTGCAGTGGATCAATGGCCGGATAAAATCCCTGGCTGGCCTGCCGCCGGGAAAGCACCGTAGAAGAGTCCAGGTGAGCGAAGGTGGCCACGACGGCCGGATCCGTGAGGTCATCGGCGGGCACATAGACTGCCTGAACTGAGGTGATGCTCCCCTGGCTGGTCGTAGCGATCCGCTCCTGGAGCTCGCCCATCTCGCTGTCCAGGGTAGGCTGATAGCCTACCGCACTGGGCAAGCGTCCCAGCAGGGCAGAAACTTCCTGTCCGGCCTGGATATAGCGAAAAATGTTGTCGATAAACAGCAGCACCGGCCGTTGCTCGTAATCGCGGAAATACTCCGCCATGGTCAAGGCCGTGAGCGGTACGCGCAGCCGGGCCCCGGGAGGTTCATTCATCTGCCCAAAGACCAGGATGGTGTCATCAATCACGCCCGATTCCCGCATTTCCAGCCAGAGTTCATTCCCCTCCCGGATGCGCTCGCCCACTCCTGCGAAAAGCGCGATCCCGGAATGCTCCTGAATGGTTTGGCGCATGAGCTCGATCATCAGCAAGGTCTTCCCCACCCCGGCGCCGCCAAATAGGCCGATCTTCCCTCCCTGCGGGTAAGGCGTGAGCAGGTCGATGGCTTTGATTCCCGTCACATAGGGTTTATCCAATACCCGCTGCTGGGTAAGTTCTGGGGGATCTGCGTGAATGGGATGCTGGGATACGCCGGAAGGCAGAAGGTCACCTTCGTCGATAGGTTCGCCTAAGACATTGAAAAGACGGCCCAATGTTTGATCTCCAACCGGGACCTGGATCGGGCCCTCTCTGTCAGTCACAATTAATCCGCGCCGCAGGCCGGAGGTAGAACTCATGGCAATCGCCCGGACAGTATTGGCATCCAGGTGTTCCTGGACTTCGAGAACTAGCTGACCGGTACTTTCGGTTTCCAGAAAAAGAGCGTTGTTAATGCTGGGTAGATTGCCGTGGCTGAAAGATATGTCGACCACTAC
>JAGXKM010000140.1 GCA_018335275.1 Anaerolineales bacterium
GGCTGGCGGGTTACCGGGGGGACTTGTTCTGGACGACCGTCCTTGTGGGGTGGATCCTGGCTTACCGCTTCATCCGCGAGGATTGGGACCGCGAATACAAAGAACTCTGGCTGGACCGGGAAGAGTAATCAAAAACCTCCGAGGCCGGGGAACATTTCCCCGGGAAACCCCGGAGGTCACTCATTCCAAACTCTGAAACCAATATGAGCTCTTACAAACGCTTGTCTTTGCTGATGGGCAGCATGGCGAACCCGGTAATCACTTTAGGGTAGAAGTCCGTGGACTTCTGGGGCATCTTCTCGCCCGCTTTCGTGCAGGCTTTGACCTGTTCGATCCGGGTCGCGTTGAGGATGAAAAGGTAGGAAGTGTCCTTTTCCTGAACTTCCTCGTAGCCCATGTCCGGCTCGCGGAGGTATTCGATATTCTCTTTCTTGTCGATCTTCTCCTCCGGGATCTCCATCAGGTGATCGAAGACCAGGTTGTGGAGGATGCTGACATCCAGCTCGCGCCAGGCTTTGACCCGATCGGGGGCCAGCTCTTTCATGATTTCTTTGTCATTCAGGGACAGGAAATACATCCCGTCTTTTGAGACCAGACCCATGCAGCCCACGCTGCCCAGGGCGTCTTCCATGCGCGCTTCCAGGCCAGCCCGGTTCGGGACCTCTTCGACCTGGAAATGTTCCCTGGCTTTCTCTAAGATCTCCGGAGCGCTCATCTTTTTATAATCAGAAATCAAACGGTGTGTGGGCAGGACGGTCAGGCCCGGGTTGCTCATGCTGACCAGGGCGACCATGCGGTAATTAAACCCTGCGTTTTCCGGGGCATCAGGGAATTTCTCCCGCTGCTCGTCGCGGTAATTCAGGGCTGTCTCGTAGCGGTGGTGCCCATCCGCGATGATCAGGTTGCGCTTGGGTTCCATCTCAGCCCTGACCTGTGAGATCACCTCTTGATCGGTGACTACCCAGACCTGGTGCAGGACATCTTTTTCGTGCAGTTCTTTGGCCTGGATGTCCGGCTCCCGGTCGACAGCCCGGTCAAGGATGGCATCGACTTTGTTCTCGGGATCCGGGTAAAGCATAAAGATGTTCCCGAAATAGGTTTCCGTGGCCCGGGTCAGCTTCAGGCGGTCCACTTTGGGTCCGGCATGGGTTTTCTCGTGGGGAAGGACGATGCCTTCATCGAAACGGACGAGCTCGAAGGCGTTGATGAACGATTTGCGGGTCACTGTCCCGCCGCCAGGAAGAGAGAACGTCTGGTGATAGACATAGAGGGCCGGCTCCTCCTCGCGCTGCAGCACATCTTCTTCAAGCCACTGCTGCAGATAGGACCGCGCCCTGGAATAGACGTTGTTTTCCTGGTCGTCTTCCTCAAATTCCTTGCCCTTGATGATCCGGACGATATTGTACTCGCTGAGGTCGTAATACTTGTCCTGCAGGCCGTGCCTGACCCTGTCGTAGGGCTGGCTGATGACCTTGCTCATATCCTCAATTTTCTGGGGGTTGTAGCGTATGCCTTGGAACGGTTTGATATTTGCCATAGGGTCTCCTGATTACGATTTTACAGCCTTGATCACTTTCTGGGCAGCCACTTGTCCTACCCGGGCCTTTGCCTCGCCCGTCCCGGCGCCCACATGCGGGGAACCGATGACTTCATCCAGAGAGAAGAGTGGGGATCCTTCCGGAGGCTCCTCCTCGTAAACATCGAGGGCCACGCCGCCCACCTTGCCGTCCTTGAGGGCCTGATACAGGGCATCTTCATCAATGATGCCCCCGCGGCCGCAGTTGATGAGGCGCACGCCGTCTTTCATTTTCTGAAAGGCTTCCGTGTCGATGATGTGGTGGGTCTCTTCGGTGTGGGGCATATGGAGAGTGATGAAATCTGACCGGGCCAGGAGTTCATCCATGGAGACGAATTCGATGTGGTCCGCTTCGTTGACATAAGGGTCGTAACCGAGGTTATGCATGCCCAGACAATCCGCACGCTCCGCCACAGCGCACCCGATGCGGCCCGTGCCGATGATGCCCAGCGTCTTCCCGTGGAGTTCAAATCCTAAAAATTTCTTCTTTTCCCATTTCCCTTCCCGCATGGAAACCGTCATCTGTGGGATGCGGCGGGCCAGGGCGAAAAGGTACCCGACCGTCAGCTCCGCCACAGCGCGGGTGGAGGCGCTGGGGGTGTTAAGGACCTGGATGCCTTTGGATTCCGCGTATTCGACATCGATGCTGTCCAGACCCACCCCGGCGCGGACGATGGCTTTCAGATTCTCCGCTTTATCAATCAAAGGTTCGCGCACCTTGGTCCGGCTGCGGACCACGATGCATTCATACTTATGGATAATCTCCATCAATGCATCCGGCGTGATGTCAGGCTTGTTATCGACTTCGATGCCCGCTTCTTCAATGGCCTGGATGGCTTCAGGATCTGTGGGATCACAAATTAATACTGTCATATCTACCTCTGCGTGTTATAGGTTGTAAAAAGGGCATTGCAGTTTCTGCAATGCCCTTGGGTTCGTTTAGAGTCCGAGAATGTCGTCGATCTGCTCCAGGAGCCAGGTGATGTCCTTGACTTTCAGGTCGCCCATGTGGGCGATGCGGAAGCACGTGCCCTTGAGGTCGCCGTAGCCGTTGGAGATCATCGCCCCCCGTTTTGCCAGCTCTTCATTGAGCTTAACGACATCGATGTCCCGGGTGTTGTGGACGTTCGTGACCGTGTGGGAAAGATAGTCCTCGTCGCTGTAGAGATCGAAATGTTCCCGGGCCCAGTCCTGTACGTATTCTGCCATATCCTGGTGGCGCTGGAAACGGTTCTCGGGTCCTTCCTCAAAAATGCGGTCCATCTGCACGTTGAGGGCGTTGATCTGGCTGATGGCCGGGGTGGCCGGCGTCTGGTGTTTGACAGCTTTCTTCTCAAAGACCTCAAAGTCGAAATAATAGCCCTTGTTCTCGACCTGTGTGGAGCGGTCCAGGGCTGCCTCAGAGACCGTGACCACGCACAGCCCGGCGGGCAGCGCGAACGCTTTCTGGACGCCCGCCAGGACGACATCCAGGCCCCACTCATCGACCTTGATCTCGACCCCTGCCATGGAGGACACCGCGTCGACCAGGACCAGGACATCGGGATATTTCTCTTTGACCATTTTCCCGATCTCTTCCAGGGGGTTCATGATCCCGGTGGAGGTTTCGTTATGGGTGATGCACACCGTGTCATACCCGCCTTTGGAAAGGTATGCGTCGACCATATCCGGGGTGATGGCCTTGCCCCATTCAACCTCGATGACGTCAATATCCTTGCCGTTGGCGCGGGCGATGCGGGCCCAGCGCCGGGAGAAGGCGCCGCAGTTGGTCATCAGGGCTTTGCCCTTGACGCAGTTGCGGAGGGAGCCTTCCATCATCCCCGTGGAGGAGGAAGTGGATAAATAAATGCGTTCCTCTGTCTCTAAAAATGTTTTAAGTTTTTTGACCACGTCACCGTGCAGGTCGGAATACAGGGAATCACGGTGGCCGATCATGGGCATGGACATGGCTTCTAAGATCTCATCTTCCACATGGGTTGGTCCGGGGATAAAGAGCTTCTTATACATCAGTACCTCCTAAGGTAGAGAAAAGCTTTGGAAACAGCAAAGTGATTTTTAAGGGACACGTTCATGGGTTAGTATAAAATAGGCCATTTTCCGTGTCAACAAGCTTGTGAAGTATTATACATGCTGAAAGATTTCATGCGTAGTGAGGAGTATCATGCATGACGAGATCAGATGGCAGGCCTTCATGACCGGGTCTATTCTGGGCCGGTTACCTCCCTGGCCCTATTTTTAACGTTTGCCGATGGGGAAGGGGTTTATTCCCCCGTCCGGGCGAAGATGGAGGAGCCGTTTTTAAGGGGATTGGGGCCGAGTTCCTTGATCCGTTCCGTCATCTCCCGGGCGGCATCAGCGAACGTCTTTCCCTGTCCCCCTGACATGAAAAACATGTCCAGCCGTTCCCCGTTCAAACCGATCTCATCCAGCATTTGCTTGGTGCGTTCTACACGCGCCAGGCCCCGCACATTGCCCCGCACATGGTGGCAGTTGCCCATGGGGCAGGCGACCACGTAGACCCCATCTGCTCCCTCTTCGAAGGCCTTGAGGATGTAGCGCGGATCCGTCTTCCCCGTGCAGGGAAGTTTGATCAATTTCACGTTTGCCGGGTACTGGATCCGGAGCGCGCTGGCTGTGTCCGCGGCCATGTACCCGCAGTAAATGCACATGAAGGCCGTGATTTCAGGTTCGAAAGTGGGTTGATGTGGGTTCATACGTCAATCCATTTCCCCAGGATGGGAGTATCCGAGATCATAATTTGTCCGTCGGTGTAGTT
>JAGXKM010000029.1 GCA_018335275.1 Anaerolineales bacterium
GCTGCAGAACTTCTGTTTCCCGGGGTGTGAGTTCTTCGATCTGCGTCTTGGGCGTTCGCGTGCTTTCGATCAATGCCTGCGCCGCCTCCGGGGCCAGCGTCGGTTCACCGCGATACGCTTTCTGGATGGCGTCTGCCAGTTCGTCCGCGCTTACATTCTTGAGAAGATAGCCTATGGCGCCCGCTTCCAATGCCCGCTTGACGAGATCTTTCTCCTTGAAACTGGTCAGAGCAATGACCTCGATCTCGGGAAATTTTTCTTTGATCCTTTCGGTCGTTTCTGCCCCATCCATTTCAGGCATCTTCAGATCCATGAGTATGACATCTGGTTCCAGGCTTTCCACTTTACGGATTGCTTCCCTGCCAGAACTGGCTTCTCCAACAAGTTCCAGTGCATCAAATGCATGCAAAAAGGCTCCCAGGCCGCTGCGAACGACGTTATGATCATCGACCAGCAGCACGCGAATCGTTTTTTCCTCGCTCATCATATCTCCTTCTTTCTCGTCCAGGTCACAACTACTTCAGTTCCTTTTTCCGGCTCACTGTGAATGGCCAGAGCTGCGCCAATTTCATCCGCTCGTTCTTTCATGATACTCACCCCGAGACTGTCCGGTGGAATATTCTCCGGATTAAAGCCAGAGCCGTCATCGGATATTTTCAGTGTAATTCTATCACCGGTACAACGTGAACTGACACGACAGCGTGTCGCATTGGCGTGTTTCGAAACGTTATTGAGTGCTTCCTGCGTGATCCGATAGGCTGCCACCTTGCTGTCTCCGGATAGGCGGCAATCTCCCTGAATTTCCAGGTCAATGGGTATCCCGGAACGTCCGGCAAAGGCTTCTGTGAGCTGTTGAAGGAGGTCCGGAAAGTCGGTGTCGATGAGAGCTGAGGGCCGGAGCTCAACCAACAGATTCCGCATCTCAGCCAGAGCACCCCGGGTGAGGGTGCGGATTTCATCCAGGCGCTCACGTCCCTGCTGAGGGTCGTTTTCCCAGATGCGGGGCAGCACCTCGGCAATCAGGCTGGTCGAGAACAGGGTTTGAGTCACCGCGTCGTGTAAATCCCGGGCAATCCGGTCTCGCTCAGCAGCGACAGCGCTTTCTTGGGCTTTGGTTCGCAGTTGGGCGTTTTCTATGGCCAGAGCAGCCTGGTCAGCCAGGGTGACAACCAGATCAATATCTTCCTTAGAAAACTCACGATGCTGAGCGTAAAAGAGAGAAAGTGCTCCATACACATCTTCCTTAATCATCAAGGGCACGGACAAATAGGAGCGAAAATGCTCGCTGATCGTCGTTTGCCATACCTGCACAACCCGATTTTCGGGAACACGATCCATATCCAGATTTGCCATACGCGCCTGGATGTCAGGTACGACAAAAGGTTTCCCATCTAGTACCGCCCGGTTTGGCTCCGTATCAAAGAGGGGAAAGGAACCAATTTCCAGAAATTCGATGGGCATATTATGGGCAGCTTCTATATCTATCAAATC
The DNA here is from genome assembly GCA_018335275.1 of Anaerolineales bacterium. Taxonomy (GTDB): domain Bacteria; phylum Chloroflexota; class Anaerolineae; order Anaerolineales; family UBA11858; genus B10-G9. The sequence goes on from JAGXKM010000029.1 coordinate 1,492, forward strand.
CTGGTCTTGATCAATATGGTACACAACACCCGATTTCGACTCCAGCATTCGGTTTGCCTGATCGATAATATGATCCAAAATTTCATCCAACGCCATGTCGGAGTTGAGAATCGCCAGGATATCTCGCAAACCTTCCGCCACCAGGCGCCTATCCTGTTCTGCCTGGTAGAGGCGGGCGTTTTCCACGCTGATGACTGCATTCGCTGCCAGGGAGGTTAAGAGCCGCCTATCTTCCGCGGTGAAACCACCCGGAGAGCGATTGGCCACAGTGATCGTGCCCATGGGTTTTTCACTTGAAACGAGCGGAACGATCAACAGGGAACGGGCCTGTGCCTGGTCAGACGCAGCGCGGTCCACGCGGGGGTCGGACCAGGTATCCTGCACCAGGATCGCTTCCCGGTTTTTGATCACTTCACCAGCAATAGATTCATCTATACCCAACCGATAACCAAGCATGCTGTCAGGGACATCTCCCGAAACGTAAGCGATTTCAAGTTCTTCCCCTTCGAGTAAATATACAGCGCTGATGTCTGTGTTTGTCAAGCGCCTGGCCTCATCCGAAATCATCTGGAGCACTTCATCCAGCTCCAGCCGGCTGGTAATCGCCTGCTGCACGGAAAACAAAGCTTCACTTTCCTCTGCTCGGCGCTCTGTCTCCTGGTAAAGACTGGCGTTTTCAATCGCGACAGCGGCCTGATTGGCGAAGGCCATGGTTAATTCAGCATGGCTCCAGGAATAATAACCAGGGACGTGATGATCCAGCGTGAGCATACCTACGATTTCTTCTTTGACGATCAGGGGAACGCCCATCCAGCAGCGCAGATACTCAAAGGTGGAATTTAATTCGCCCGCTGCGGTGTCACGAACGGCTTGGGCCAGCCATCCGTCACCGCGGATATCGCCCACGATCACCGGCTCTTTACGCCTGATGACCTCTTGATTCGCTTTTGCCTCCGTCAGGGGGAAAGCCATCTGGTGGGCCTTCTCCAGCGGGATAGGACCCCGGTATGCTTGAATGTTCAACGTCTCATTTTCCAACACCATGATGGAGGCTGCATCATACTCGATGACGTTGCTCAGTTGGTCCAGTATTTGATCCAGAAGCGAGTCCAAATCCAATGTGGAAGCAAGGTTGTGAGAAATATCAAGCAAAGTTGACAGTTCGTGCGTGCGTTCTTCTACCCGGCTTTCCAGGTTTTGTCTGGCCGTCACCCTTTCTGTGATGTCGGTGACAAAACCCTCTAAGGCCTGGAGCTCGCCTGCATTGCTGTACACACCCTGACCCTGTTCCCAGACCCATTTCACATCCCCGTCTACCAATATGCGGTAATTGATTTGGAAGGGCTCCTTCGCCTCCAAAGCAGCCTGGGTGGACTCCCATACCATATCCCTGTCCTCCGGGTGGAGAAGGTCTCCATACGCAACCATCTTGTTTCCAATTAACTCCTCCGGTTGGTGTCCCGTGAGAGCTAAGCTGCCTTCACTTACAAATTCCATCGTCCAATCTCTGTCATTTCGACAGCGGTAGGCCATCCCTGGCAAATTGCTCATCAGCGTGGAGAGCGTTCGCTGACTTTCCTGAAGGGCCTTTCGGGAGCGGCGTTGTTCCATCGCCACCCCTACCAGGTGGGCACCGATCTCGATGGTGTTCAGCTCTTCCGGCGTCGGGGACCGCTGATGCTGATAATACATGGCAAAGGTTCCAACTACCTCCCCGTCTGAAGAAATCACCGGTTCAGACCAGCAGGCCCTTAATCCGTGTTCCACCGCCAGGTCACGCAGGCCGTCCCACCGGGGGTCGGTTTGAATATCTTCGACAATGACTCGCTCTCCATGGTAAGAAGCTGTACCGCACGATCCAACATGAGGGCCAATTTCCAAACCTTCCAGGGAGTCCACATACTCCTGGGGAAGGCTGACGGAGGCGCCGACGTGCAAATGCTTCCCATCCTGATCCAATTGCAGTACCAAGGCCATCATCCCTGGCCATTGATTTTCAATCAGCCGGATCAAGGTTTCCAGGGTTTCAGAGAAGTCTTTTTCAGATGCCAAAAGTTCCAGGAACTGGCGTTGTCCGGCTTGGATAGCCTGATAACGCATATGCTCCAGGGCGTTGGTGATAATGGCGGAAAGCACCTCCAGGTGTTGAAAACTTTCCTCGTCCCACTCCCTTTTGGATCGCACAGCATCAAAACCGATAAAGCCCATGGTTTCCCCCCGGTACACCATAGGTGCCGTTAAGAGGGACTGGATGCTTTGATCTTGAAACTCCTCTTTTTCAGCCGCAGCCTGTGGGGGAAGAGTATCCACGTCAGGGATACTGAGAATCTCTCCGCGCATGAGAATCTCATTGGACCAGGATAAATCCTCAACGGAGACATTCTGCATGCGATCGATATAAGGTTCAACCCCTTCCCGACACCATTCATGGGTGTTGTTCATGAATTTACGATCTGAAGAATAACGAAACACATAGCCCCGATCCACATCCAGGAATTGGCACACATCACCCAGGGCTCGAGTGATCCCCTGGTCAATCTCATCTGGAGCCAGGTTGATAAACCGTGTGGAAATATCTGCAATCAGGGCTTCGAACCGGGCGTGCCGGGCCAGAGCTTCTTCTGCTCGTTTTTGATCCGTGATATCCAGGATCAAGCCGTTGAAATGGGTGAGTTTCCCTTCTTCAAATACAGGAGAAGAAGCGGTATGGACCCAGATCCACTCCTCTTTTTTTGGATGAAACCACCTCGTGCGTTCGCTGTAGGCTTTGCCTTCCTGGACAGCACGCCGGTTGGCCTGTTCAATACGGGACCTGTCGTCCGGATGGACATGTTCAAACCATTTCTCAAACTGATATATTTCCTCGATGCCAAATATATTCTCCAGGGAGGGACTTACAAAAATGACTCTTCCGCCATAGGGATTCTCTTCTTGGACTTCCACTTGATAGACCGCAAAGTTGCGCGCATTTTCGATCAAAGACCGCAAACTTGCTTCACTTTCTTTGAGGGCTTTTTCAACCACCTTGCGTTCTGTAATGTCCGTATGAGAACCCACCAAGCGGACAGGATGCCCCTGTTCATTGCGAATGACCTGCCCGCGGGCCAGGATCCACCGATAAGAGCCATCCTTATGCTTGAGGCGGTGTTCCAACCGATAGGTCGATCGTTCGCCAGCAATATATTCCTGGATCGTTTCCAGGGCTTTATCCCGGTCTTTAGGATGGACTAACTCTTTCCAGGTTTCAAAGCGATTGGGCAGATCTTGATCTTCGTACCCCAGCATTGACTTCCAGCGGGGGGAGTAATACACACTATCAGATGGGATGTGCCAATCCCATATCCCATCATTGATCCCTTCCATTACCAACGACAAGCGTTCTTCCCGGACCTGTAATGCCTGCAGTGTTTCCTGCAGTTCCCGGCGGGATTTGGCCCGTTCGGTGACGTCAATTGTGACATTGAGAATACCCGTCACTTTTCCTCTTTCCATAATCGGAGCCAGGACGACGTCCCAGTATGTTATCCGGTCATGGCCGCGCAGTGGCTGATTTTCTTTCCGGATGGTCTCTCCCGAGAGAACCCGGTCGAAAAGGGGTTTTACATCCGGTTCCGATCCCGGAAGGTGTTCAAAGTAATTTACGCCGGGAGCAAGCTTCCTTCCTGAGGGATGGTCATATTTTTCAGCGAATTCTGACCAAGTGGGGTTATAACGTTGGATGTCATAATTTGGGTCAATGATGGCAATGCCCATGGGCATACGGTCGAAGAGGAGTTCCAAGAGGTTGATTTGCTTGCCTAACCCTGGATCGTGGGTTAAGGAGATTTCTGTCTGCTCTTCCGCGTTATCAGCTGGCAGGAGTTCAAAAGTGCAGTGATCTGCCCCGTTTGCTATACATGTCCGTTCTACACACACCACGTCTCGACGCTTGTCGAGCACGTTGACAAAACCAACCAGCACTCCTGCCGTATAGGCACACACGGGACCTTGCTTAAACTCATTGTTCTCTATCGCGGCCCAGGCTTCGAATGTATCATGAGCCCGGATAAGGATATGGTCCTCTTCATTGGAGAAGGGGAACTCCATCTCTTGTATCGTAAATTGGCCGAACCCAGCGGCTTGATAGGCAGCAAGGCAGTCAAGAAGGGCCTGATTTGGGTCTGAGGGCTGAGAACCTAAGAACGACTGTGCAAAGGAGGCTCCACCATTAACGCCTGCCTGTTTGAGCGCTAAATCTCGCTGCCGAGAACCAACAAATACTTCCAATTGACGCCTCAATCCCCAATAACCGGCTTTGACATCCAATAAAGCCATGCGCGCCTGGCCAAACAGGAGGTGCCCAGGTTTTCTTTCCTCAAGAAAAGATTCGTAATTCATAGATGACCCAACCCAAATCACACATAAAGGTAAGCGGTTCAATCATTATAAGAAGATCCTGGGAAAGTATATCAAAAACTTGAGAGAATCGGGATTCTTTATTGTGTGCCTGAGTGGTGAGATTCATAATGATCCACAAATATGCCATATTTCAAAAGGAATTGGACTCATCTTGTTTAATCCGTTAACAGCTTCCTTATCCTGGCTGGTAGACCAGGTTGGCATCTACACCCATGGGGAGGGAAAAGTCCCTTCTCTTAGCTGATGTATTAGGTGCTGTTCCTCGATAAAATGCGTTTAGATGATGAAAAACTCAGACTTGGAGGCGAATGATGTTTCCCCTGACGCAATCACAAATCCTGGCATTGGTTGATGAGCATAAACGAAAGACAGAACTTCCTGCTCAAGCGTATCAACACCTCCGGGTCGTTGGACGTCACCGCGCAAAACTGTCCCTCCCCAATTGGCTCCCATTTAAGGCATATTTTAGGAATAGGGAAGTTGGATCTCAAACCTCTTCAGTTTGAATGGATGAGTGAGACAAAGCAAGAAAGCATCTCCATGTGGGCATGAAATTTATGAGAAGATGCGCAGAATATGAAGGGAAGCAAGGATCACATAAATGGTTTGAATCCACCTATCTGCACGGCCAGGGCAGACTCTCCACTTCTGACCAGGCATAAATCTCCCCACGAAGCCGAGGCATTAGGGAAAGTTCTCTTTTATCCTGGGGGAAGATATCGTGAATGGAATAAAACAACCATCATTGCAACCTGGTTGTTGCCGTGAAATTCGATAAACGCACAGATCAACGGAGGAGTGAAGCTTATGACACAGCGGTCAAATGAAACCAGGCAAGTGAATAAACTCAGCCAGGCAGGTGCGGGGGCAGCGATAGGAGCGGGTTTAGGTTTGATTTTTGGCCTCTTGTTGTAGACAATATTGCACTGGGTTTGACGATTGGCGCGATTGCCGATGGGTAAGCTGCCAGACAGTTGGCCTTCGGGGGTATCGAACAACATGTTGACCCCTCGACCATGCGGATACTTCGTTTTCCGATCTGTACAGCACGCCAGGCGTTCGCCGGTATGTCAGGGATTTTATTACAGGGAGCCAACGTATGGAATATGCTAGTGATTTTGCCATTGAGACCCGGGGTTTGACGAAAAAATTTGGACAGGTTCAAGCATTAAATGATCTGGATCTCAAAGTACCTCGCCACTCGATCTTTGGTTTTCTGGGGCCTAATGGCGCAGGGAAGACGACGACCATGAAAATCCTCTTGGGATTGACAGAGCCTACGAGTGGGGGAGGGGAGATCTTTGGGCACGACATTGTGTCTGAGAGCTTGGCGATTCGGGAAAGGATCGGTTACCTGCCCCAGCACCCCCGATTTATTGAGTACATGACGGCCAGGGAGAATTTGATCTTTACCGCGAATTTCTACTTTCGAGGTCCCCAAGCAAAAATCCATGAGCGATGTGACGAGATGCTGGAACTGGTTGGGTTGACTGGCAAGGCTGACCGCCCTATCAAGGGATTTTCAGGAGGAGAAAAACAGCGCCTTGGCATTGCTTTGGCTCAAATCAATGATCCCGACCTGCTGATCCTGGATGAGCCAGCCTCGTCCCTCGACCCGATTGGCCGCCAGGCGGTGTTGGAAATCATGGCTAACCTGCGAGAACGATCGACTATTTTTTACTCCACGCACATCCTGGATGACGTGCAGCGAGTCAGCGACACCGTTGCTATCTTGAATCAAGGAAAAGTGGTTGCCAGCGGACCTATCGGGCAGATCTTAAATGGGAAGGATGGACTTGTTTACCAAGTGGGCGTCAGAGGGCCTGCCGACAGGTTAAGGGAACGATTAAGCGAGCTGTCGTGGATAAAGAATACAATGATGAAAAAACAGAAAGATTCCAACCTCTGGCAGATCAGCGTGAGCGATGAAGCAGCGGCTGAAAGAAAACTACTGCGGCACATATTGGACGACCAGCGGCTGACGGTAACGGAGTTCAGCCGTAAAGAATACGAATTGGAAGAGGCTTTCATGAATATTGTGAAAGGAGACAGCGATGGGCACAAGTCTTGACCTGGAACGAATTAAGGAAAGAAAAGCTCTGCGGGGTTTTACCAACTTGTTTCGGAAAGAAAAACAGGCTTGGTGGGGCACCCGCCGCTGGTGGATTAACGCTTTGCTGTGGTCGGGGATGCTTGGCGGCCTTGTCCTTGTCATGCTGTATATTCTGCCTCCTCTGGCCGCTGCCACCGGTGACCCCAATGTGGCCAAAGCTGGGGGACAAGCCGCTTTTGGCCTGCTGATGGCCCGACAAGTTTTTTTTGAATTAGGTACGCTGGCGGTTGCGATTGGGGTGATTGTGCTTTTTCAGGACATGATCGTGAGTGAGAGGCAATCTGGCCTGACGGAGTGGCTTTTGGCAAAACCTGTCGCCCGGCGTTCTTATATATTATCCAAACTGTGCGCTTCGCTGTTAGTCATACTGGCAGTACTCATCACCCTTCCTGCTTTATTCACATATATTTTCCTGAGTGTGAGAGCTGGATCGTTCTTTGCGCCAGGAACATTTCTTGGGGGGCTGGGGATTATGGTGGTGAATTCTGTCTTCTACCTGACAATGACGCTGATGTTGGGCACACTTTTTACTTCACGTCCGCCTCTGCTGGGCATCGCTTTAGGAGCCGCCTTAGGGGGAAATTTATTGGCAAGTTTTATTGAACCGCTGCTGTATGTCACACCCTGGATGCTGCCCAAGGTTGCCTCATTGATATCCGGCGGCCAGCCGGTGCCTGACGGCATGCTGTGGCCGCCCCTCATCGCCTCTGTTTTGTGGAGTTCCCTTTTTATTCTCATTGCGCTGATGAAGTTTGAACGAACGGAGTTTTAGTCCTCTTGAAAAGAGTCACGAAGGTTGTGCATAAAGGTAAATGATGTGAAAACGAAGATATTATTGGCCGATGACCAGTCTGAGGTCCGTTCTGCGTTGAAGTTTATTCTGGAGCAGGAGACTACCTGTCAAGTTGTGGGCGAGGTCTATGACGCGGACGGATTGGTGGATGCCGTTCAACAGGGCTGTCCTGATGTTGTGCTCCTGGATTGGGAACTGCCTAATTTGCAGACAACAGCATGTATGAAAACGCTGCGGGATGCCTGTTCGGGAATGAAGGTGGTGGCGCTCAGCAGCCAGATCAAATCCAGGGAGGGAGCCTTGAAGTCCAACGTGGATGCCTTTGTCAGTAAAGGGGATCCTCCTGAGACCGTGTTGGATACGCTGCACACGCTCATCGATCCTCCCCAGGGGGAATCCGAGAAAAGAACAGGCGGCGGGTAATAAACGGGTGATCTATCAATCATTTGGTCCTCTACAAGCGTTGGGGATGGTAGATGAAATTATTCCCTGCCGGGCCCGGACTTGGGTGGACCAGGGTAAAAGTCCTGGCAGCGGATGTAGCTTAATCTGACTACATGATCAGGAAAGGAAAATTTCCCGATTTGAAGCGGACAGCACCGTTTTGCCCAAGCTGCGATATGGTCAGCGAGGTGGATGAATTGGGTAAAAAGGTGGACAGCTTAAAGATTGATCAGCGTGTGGCAATCTTGCCCCCATTGGGTCTTATACTGAGTATCTGTGTTTGCCTGCAAAACGTTTGGTCGCGTACCTGATCGATACGGACCCCGGTGGCGCTGTTGAGGCAGTTGAAATGGGGACCTCTGACATAAAGCGAATTTGATTATGAAGAAGGCTCCTGTGATTGTTCTGTGGTGTTTTTCTTGCTGTTTCGTTCAATATTCAGGATTGCGGGGATAAAAAAGCCTATGATTCCAAAGGTCAGCATGATGAAACCGCTGGCCAAAAACCAAGTTTGCACACCAGCGAATTCAGCTACGGGTCCGGCAATGATCAACCCTAAGGGCGACATAGCAGATGCTCCGCTGTCGACGAGGGTGAATACGCGGCCCTGCATACCAGGGTCAACTGTCGCCTGGAGGATGGCAAAAATGGGGCCGTTGACCATGGTCAGAAAGATCCCGATGATGAATGTTCCTGAAATGGCTAAAACAAGCAGACTGGAAGGAGCGGTAGCTATTAAGAAAAATCCCAGGGAAGAGAAGATGGAACCCGCCAGAGAAGTGACAATTCTTTTCCGGAAGCCGCCCCAAGCGCTTAATATAACCCCACCGAGTATGGTTCCGATGCCAAAAGCTGATTCTACCCAGCCCAATTCTAGGGCGCTTCCCCCGAAGTGATTCTTAACAAGTAAAGGAAGCAGAGAAAAGGCAGGCGTGATGATCATATTGATGACCAAGGCCATGATGAGGATCCCTAGCAACCCGGGCCAATTTCCTACATACCGCAGACCAATTTTAAAGTCATCCCAAACCATAGTGAGCAAACCCCCGGAGGACTGAGAGGGTTGGGTTTTTGGCTGTGGGATCGCTGTAAATAGAAGGGGCACGATGGCAAATAAAGCAGACAGGACGTCAATGCTGAGGATTCCGCTCATGGACAGGACTTCCAGCAGAAGTGCGCCCAAGGGGGCTGAAATGATGTTCAAACCGCCCTGCAGGGTTTGGTTGGCGCCTTGAACGCGGGTGAGATGTTTTTTGGGTACCATCAGTGAGGTGCTGGAAGACATGGCCGGGCGATGAAAACCAGTGCCTAAAGATCGAAAAAATAAGGCCAGATAAATCGTCCATACCTGAACGAGATCAATTGCATATAAGTAGGCCAAGATGCCGGTCACCAAAGCGATCATAGCGTCTGCCAGGAGCATAATCCGCTTTCGAGACCATCGATCCACCAACGCACCCACGAACGGGCCCAGGACAACAGAGGGAAGTAACCCCACCAACGTCGCGGTTGTCAGAACGGTCGCTGAGCCTGTCTCTGTAGTCAACCACCAGATAAGCGCGAATTGGACTAACTGGCTGCCAATGAGAGACAGCGCCTGCCCGCCCCAGATGGAAAAGAAACGTACTTTCCATGATTTATGATCCTCGGTTGTTGTTTGTGTTGCCATCTGAACTCTCCGTATAGTTACTATGTTTGTGGTTTCAATCGGATAAATTTATTTTCGAGCAACCACTTAGATTGGAATTCTTCTCTGCGCTTAGTGTCACCGCAATTTTCAGCGTACCTGTCCCGGTACTTCTCAGCTATGAACCGGTTGTCGTGTACATACATTGCATGTCTCGTCATATTGGCGATTTCAAACCATATGCTATCAAATGTAATGTTCCTGGACCCTGCTGTCATTATGTATCTGAACAGTCTTATTTATGAACGAATGGCTAGATTAAACCTGGTCTTAAGGACAGGTCTCAAAAAATCCATCTTACCCAGGCCCATTTATTCAAGAAGCTCTCGTGATTCCGGGTGTGATTGTTCAGGAAAGGATTTCATTTGTTGTTGTACTCTTGAAGTGGGCGGCGTCTCGTATGAAGTGATCCCAACTTCTGTATTCCGGAAGGCCGTGTGAGCTGGTCGCTGCTTTTTGGAAGCGGTATGGTAAACCTGTGTTTTCATAATCGAGGCACAAAAAATGTAAAACAGTCTTGACATTTCCGCTTGTTATTGATACAGTTGGTATGTAAAGAACTTTTTACATGGAGGTTGCGATGTGGGAGTTTTTCAAGCGGCTTGGGTTTAGAAAGGCAGATGAGATGGATGGGCACATAACCAGGGTGTCTGTGAGTTGGAGCTGGCTAGTGATGCTGGTCAATCTTCTGGGGTTTGGGATTTATGGGGTGATCCGCAGTGGTGAAATCAATGTCTCCTTGATGATCCTCTCTGTGGGGTTGGCTGTCTATTTCGGTGTCATGCTCTATATGCGGGGTAAGCTCTATGACGGTTCTCAAGAATAAACTGCGGAGCTGCCGGAAGGAGAGAGGGGACACACAGGCGAGTTTCGCGGAGGAGCTGGGGGTTTCGCGGCAAACGATCAACGCCATCGAAAACGAGAAATATAACCCTTCTCTGGAGCTGGCGATCAAGATTTCCCGTTTGGTTGGTGAGCCAGTGCAGGAGATTTTTTATCTTCCCAAAGAGGGTTAAAGGTCCTCTTCTTGTAGCTCAAGAATGCCCCGTGCGCCGGGATCTGGGTGGGGAAGCCGGGTAATATTCAGACTTACAGCGATGACGGCTTAAAAACAAAGACAAGGCCGATTTCTATCAGATATCTAAAAAGGCAGCATGAAAACAGAGAGAACCTCGACATTTATTTTGAATCTATTAGGTTTTGGAACAGCTGTCTCCCTCTTGGGGGATGCTACTCTTTATACGGTTCTGCCGCATCCAGATATATCTGCCCAATTGGGTATCACGCTCTCCAAGGTGGGGCTGCTTCTGGGGGCAAATCGAGCTGTCCGATTGGTTTTGAACGGCCCTGTGGGCTTCCTGTATGACCGCATGCCGCGGCGCGGCCTATTGATTGCCGCGTTGTCCCTCGGCGCAGGTTCCAGTATATTTTACGCTGCAGGTAGTGGATTCTGGCCTTTGTTAATGGGCAGGATATTATGGGGTCTGGCCTGGTCGTTGCTGTGGGTAGGCGGGAATTCAGTCGTTTTGGATGTGTCCACCGAAGAAAACAGAGGGCAAAACAGCGGCATGTATCAGATGTGGTTTTTTATCGGTGTGGCTGCCGCATCCTTGTTGGGGTCTATGCTGACTGATATATTTGGCTTCCGCAATGGTCAGTGGATCAGTGTGGGTGTTATTGCCGCCACCGCCTTGGTCTGGTTTTTCCTCTTGCCTGAGACAAGGGTGCACGAAACGTCTGGGCAAGAAGATGTCCCCAAAGACATAGACAAACCCGGAGGTACGAGATTGCCGTGGAAGGCAATGGCTGTGATATCATTCACAATTTTTATTTCTCGTTTTATGGCCTGGGGGGTTTTGGCAGCAACCGCGATTCTATGGCTATCTGATATATTCGGAACGGGCGTCCAGATTGCGTCGTATTTCATTCCCATAGCTAGTTTTACGGGGCTCTTCACCGCTCTGCGCAATCTGATCGGTGTAGTCAGCACGCCCTTAGCCGGTGCGGTTTCCGATAGGTACGGACGGAGGTGGCCGGTGATTGGGCTGGCAATGATCATCGGGGGACTGGGATTGGGGATGATGAGCAGCGATATCCACAGCTTGGCCCTGATGGGCGCATTTTTTGTGCCTGTAGCTGGCAGCAGTATTGAAGCCTTGACCCCCGCTGTTGCCGGAGACCGGGTGCCAAAAACTTTGCGCAGCCGCGCTTTAGGCCTCATCAATACCGCGGGAGACCTGGGAGCCACAATTGGCCCCTTTGCTGCTTTAGGTGCCATTCATTCAGGTTGGCTTTCTCTGGGCGGGCTCTACAGGATCGGGGGCGCCCTGTTTGGTCTCGTAGCCCTGTTGGCCCTTGCCCCTCTGGTCTCCAGACAAAGGAAGACATCAGCCACAAATGAAGACATCACCTGATGCGTCTATTTTGAGGAAAATGCGGGGAGGAGAAATAATGCTTACATGAAAGCTGTTCGGGTATCTTTCCTCCTTCTTCGGGGTTAAAATAAGAGGAAGTTTTCATACATATTTTTATCCGGGGGGCGGCGCTCCCGGAGGGGCAAAAAAGAAGGTCATTCATGCCATCACAATCAGAGACTATCATCCGTGACATGCTTGCAGAGGCAGGGGTCGAGGTAAACGGTCCCGACCCTTGGGATCTCCAGGTCCACGATGACCGCTTCTACAGACGAGTGCTCCGGGAGGTGGAGCTCGGTTTGGGGGAATCCTACATGGACGGCTGGTGGGACTGCGAAGCGATCGATCAGCTCATCTGCAGACTGCTGAAAGCGAGGTTGGACGAACGTTTGCGGGGAAACTGGAAGCTGATGCTCCATGTTCTTCGTACCCGCGTCTTCAATTTACAATCCCGGTCCAGGGCGTTTGAGGTGGGGGAGAAGCACTACGATCTTGGCAATGATCTCTACCAGGCGATGCTGGATAAAAGAATGAACTACACCTGTGGGTACTGGCGGGAAGCGGACAACCTGGATGATGCCCAGGAGGCGAAGCTGGACCTGGTCTGCCGCAAAATTGGGCTTGAGCCCGGCATGAGGGTGCTCGAGCTGGGCTGTGGATTCGGCAGTTTTGCCAAATATGCCGCGGAGAAGTATGGCGTTGAGGTGCTCGGGGTCACGGTCTCTAAGGAGCAGGTTGCCCTGGCCACGGAAATGAGCCGGGGCCTTCCCGTGGAGATTCGTCTGCAGGATTACCGTGAGGTAGAGGGACAGTATGACCGGGTGATCTCGATCGGGGTGATGGAGCATGTTGGAGTCAAGAACTACCGCACCTACATGGAAGTGGTGGACCGGACCTTGAAGCCGGGCGGGATTGGTTTCTTCCACACCATCGGGGATAACGTGAGCGAAACCGGGACCAATGTCTGGACGAATAAATACATCTTCCCCAACGGGATGCTCCCCTCAATTGCCCAGCTGGCAAAAGCTATGGAAGGGTTGTTTGTGATGGAGGATTGGCATAATTTCGGCCCCTATTATGATCCCACGCTGATGGCCTGGCACGCTAATTTTGAAGCAGCCTGGCCGGAGCTCAAAGACCAGTATGATGAGCGCTTCTACCGCATGTGGCGCTACTACCTGCTCAGCAGCGCCGGGGGATTCCGAGCCAGGAGCTCCCAGCTCTGGCAGGTGGTCTTCACCCGCATTGGTGATCCCCAACCGGACTGCCGGAAGATATGAAACATCATCAGGTAGTTATCATCGGGGGCGGTCCGGCTGGAGCAGCCTGCGCCGGGCGGTTGGTGGGCGCAGGAGCCGATCTGCTCCTGCTGGATAAAAGCAGTTTCCCGCGGAAAAAAACCTGCGCAGGCTGGATCACCCCCCAGGTCCTTTCGGATCTGAACCTGGATCCCTCTGAGTATCCTTACTCGCTAAGTAAATACCAGGCGCTGCGGATCTTCCTGAAAGGGATCCCAATCCTGTGGCCTGGGGATCAGTATGCCATCCGGCGGATTGAGTTTGATGATTGGCTGCTGAAGCGCTCAGGGGCAGCCGTGAAGCAGCATCATGTCCGCCGTATCACCCGGGAAAACGGCAGGTACATCCTGGATGATGCGTTTTCCGCGGACTATCTGGTGGGAGCTGGGGGGACGCACTGCCCGGTTTATCATGCCCTTTTCCGGGAAGAACACCCCAGGACAGGCAGCCGGATTGCTGCCCTGGAAGCAGAATTTTCGTATGAATGGAAGGACGGGAAACCACGGCTGTGGTTTTTTGACCGGGGGCTTGCCGGCTACGCCTGGTATCTACCCAAGGTGGATGGGTATCTGAATATTGGGTTGGGGGGGGACGTCCGGGTCCTCAAAAAGAGCGGTAGGACAATCCAGGAGCATTGGGGGTTCTTGCTTGAAAAGCTCAGAGGGAAAGGGTTAATTTCGGGTCCAATTCCAGACCCGGACGGGTATGTGTATCACCTGAGGGGGCCAGGGGCAGCCTACCGGATCGATAATGCCTTCCTGGTGGGAGATGCCGCGGGGTTAGCCAGCCTGGATATGGGTGAAGGCATTGGCCCGGCGCTGGAAAGCGGCCAGCTGGCTGCTGAAGCCATCCTGCATCAACATCCCTACACACTGGAATCGGTCAGCCAGTTTTCACTCCTGCCTGGATGGCTGGGTTGGCTGGTGGCCGGGAAAGCAGGCGCCTCTCCACGTATTCCCACCGTGTATTCCCGGAAACACCGGGACACATAAAGGGTGTTGTCAAGGTAGAGAGGGGCGGTTGTTTGCTGAAAAGCAGCGGAATCAATGGGAGGAGTATTTGTGAGAAAGAAACATGACCTGATTTCAAAAATGACGCTGGAAGAGAAAGCGTCGCTCTGTTCTGGGCTGGATTTCTGGCACACCAAAAACATCAAGCGATTGGGCATCCCTTCTGTGATGATGACGGACGGTCCCCATGGGCTCCGAAAACAGACAGGGGACAGCGATCAAGTGGAGCTGGGAAAAAGCGTCCCCGCCACCTGTTTCCCAACCGCCTCCGCCCTGGCTGCGACCTGGAACCGGGAGCTGATTTACCAGGTCGGTGAAGCCCTCGGCGAAGAATGCAGGCAAGAAAAAGTGGGGGTGATCCTCGGCCCTGGCGCTAACATCAAGCGTTCCCCCCTTTGTGGGCGGAATTTTGAGTATTTCTCTGAAGACCCGTTTCTCTCCGGCGAAATCGCTAAAAGCCACATCCAGGGGGTCCAGAGTCAGGGCATTGGCACTTCTCTGAAACATTTTGCGGTCAACAACCAGGAATACCGCAGGATGACCATCGACGCGTTAGTCGACCAGCGAGCGCTGCACGAAATCTATCTGAGGGGGTTTGAAATCGCCGTCAAGGGCGCCCAACCCTGGACCGTGATGGGCGCGTACAATCGGGTTAACGGTACGTATTGCTGCGAATCCCCCTTCTTATTAAAGGAAACGTTGAAGGAGAGCTGGGGTTTTGAGGGAATTGTCGTTTCCGACTGGGGTGCGCTGAATGAAAAAGTTATGTCATTGAGAGCAGGGATGGATCTGGAAATGCCGGGGACAGATAACGGCCATGACCGGATCCTCGCCGACGCCTTCCGGTCTGGGGAGCTTGACGAAGAAGTCCTGGACCGGGCAGTGGAGCGGATCCTGGAGATGGTTTTCAAAGCTGAAAAGACTCTGGCGGAAGATACCACCTATGACCAAGAAGCGCACCACGCACTGGCCCGGAAAGCCGCAGGGGAAGGAGCTGTTTTATTGAAGAACGAGGCCCGGATCCTGCCTCTTGAAAAGGGCTCCTCCGTGGCTCTGCTGGGTGCGTTTGCCAGATCGCCCCGCTACCAGGGCGCGGGCAGTTCACTCATCAACCCCTCCCGCCTGGATACGTTGTACAGGGAAATGGTCAAGATCGCCGGGGAGGAAGCGATCAGCTATGCGCCAGGTTACCCTCTGAAAGGAAACAAGGTGAAAGAAAACCTGATTCGCCAGGCGGTGGAAACCGCAAAAGAGGCAGACATGGTGGTGATCCATGCTGGGCTGCCGGATATCTTTGAGGTGGAAGGGATAGACCGCGAACATCTCCGCCTTCCGGAGAGCCATAACCGCTTGATTGAAGAGGTCGCTTCCGCCTGCAGCCGCGTGGTTGTGGTCCTGAGCAACGGATCTCCAGTCGAGATGTCCTGGTTGGATGATGTCCAGGCAGTCCTGGAAGGGTATCTGGGCGGGCAGGCGGGCGCAGGGGGTGTGGCGGACATACTGTATGGGATTGTCAATCCCAGCGGTAAACTGGCTGAAACGTTTCCGGTCCGGCTGGAAGACACCCCCGCTTACCACTATTATCCAGGGGGACCCAAAACCGTGGAGTACAGGGAGAGCGTCTATGTGGGATATCGTTTCTATGACACAGTAGGGAAAGAAGTGCTCTTCCCCTTCGGTCACGGGTTGAGCTACACAACATTTGCATACAACGATATGGAACTGAGCCAGTCCAGTATTGGCCCCGAAGAACTGCTGACCGTTTCGGTGAAGGTTAGAAATACGGGCGACCTGCTGGGAAAGGAGGTCGTTCAGCTCTACATTGCGCCAGAGTCCCCGACAGCATTCCGCCCCAAGGCGGAGCTGAAAGGCTTCGAAAAAGTATCCCTTCAGCCGGGAGAAGAAAAAGAAGTCCTCTTTACGTTGGATGGACGGGACTTCGCATTTTACAACACCGGTATCGGGGACTGGCAGGTGGAATCCGGCCGGTACATGATCCTGGTGGGGGCCTCTTCACGGGATGTCCGGCAGAGTGGCGAAGTGGAAGTCGAATCACGCACCCATGACCTTCCCATTCCCAGACAGGACAGGCTGCCCGCCTATGCGGATTTTCCCGAGGACGGGCGGATCGCCTCCTCAGATTTTGAAGACCTTATCCAGAGGTCACTCCCTCCCAACACCTTCCAGGGCAGGGAAGAGTATACGATCAATACGCCTGTCTCGGACATGAAAAACTCCTTCATCGGGCGACAGCTGGGGCAAATGATGCGCAAACAAGTCCAGCAGATGGTCGAGGAAGACCCCGAGAGCCCCAACGCGCGTATGATGGAAGCCTTTGTCAAGGAAGCCCCCTTGCGGGCTATGATGACCTTTGATGATCAGATGAATCGGGGTATGGTGGAAGGGCTGTTAATGATGATCAAGGGCAAATTTTTCAGAGGTCTTATCCGCTTCTTGAAGAACCGGTAGCTGAAGATCCGAATAAAAATATGGAGGAGTCTCCAGGCGTGACGGAGGAGGCAATTCAGGCCTGCTTAATTAAGGGTTGTACAGCCCTGTTGGAAATATATGCTAAAGAACATGCTAAGGGTATAGATAAGGCAACAAATCAAGCCCTTCAATGAAACGATAATCTCTTTGATTTTTCGATTGCCGGCGAATGACTTTGGCTTTGTCTTTCACGCCTCCGGGGATATAGAAAAAGAGGCTGCCCAGGGTGTATAGCATCTGCATACGTCTCTTAAATCATAAAAGGGTGGTACAAATGAAAAGCGGCCTGTCATATGTTGAACGGGTGATACCCCGGATGTTAAACAGTGGAAAACATACAAGCACATGAGCTTGTATTGATGATTTACAAGTTAATAAGCTTGTAAATATGCGGGAGTTTATGGAAAATCAGTTTTTGACCATCCTCATTCCCTTCACCAGCCCGGTAAAGTGACCGCTGGTGATCCATACCTCCCAGGACGCCCCGGCCGCCACGGGTCAAGTCACCCCCTGAGTGTGGCTATCGTTGTGCTCAGGAGTTGGGACTGCAGACTTATTCCTTCACCAAAAGATGCGCTTCTTGACAAACTTGGTGGATTGGGTATCATATGAATCATTGTTCATATACATAATCAAGCTTTAGACTGCCGCAGGTGGATTGTATTGCGAATTTCCACCTTTTATGTATATCTAGTAGGTGGTTTCATCTCCAGTAAAGTACCTTACAAACGTTAGCTGGAGTGGTTGAAATACTAGAAAAGGATTTTGTCTGATCGGTTCTCAAGTAGCAGCTGATATACGGATTGACGAATTGGCCAAGTTGCTGCGGGTGGTCTCTGAAGAAAAGAGACTGCGCATCCTAAACCTGCTTGTAGAGAAGGAGATGTGTGTCTGTGAGATTATGACGGCACTGGATGCCTCACAGTCTCTGGTTTCCCATCATCTGGCCGTGTTGCGTGACGTTGGGCTGGTCCGATGTCGCCGTGATGCGCAATGGATCTACTACTCAATCGACTCCGAGGGTTTGGCGGAACTCAATGAGAACTATCTGCAGCTTTTAGATACCAACCAGCTCCCCCACAAATCCGCTTATGGTCCCAATCCCACGAAGTGCTGATAATTTTTTTATCTGTATATCAAAATACGATAATATTAAAAAGTTGACATGATAGCTGTGGAGAAAAACTTATCCTTTTTTGAGAGCTACCTCATTATCTGGGTCCTGCCGGGTATGGCGCTGGGCAGACTCTCGCTGTGGGTTGCGGCAATGCTTGATGCTCTCACGCTGTATCGTGTCTTGGTTTACATAGCCATCTGCGTGTTCTTTATGCTTTACTTTGTCATGAAACCATCAAAAAAAATTTACCCAATAACGGATTAATAAAATATGACTGGCCAAGTATGGTTCATCATCCTATCCTCAATTGGACTGGTTGTTTCCTCTCTAGGCGTTCTGCTTGCAAAGCGCTTGATTGTCGTGATCTTGGCGCTTGGATTGGGCAGCCTGTTTCTGTCTGTAGTTTTCTTTCTATTTAATGCTCCCTTTGCAGCCGCGTTTGAAGTCAGTGTTGGGGCGGGATTGATCAGTGTGTTGTTTGTGATTGCTACCAGCCTGAGTTGGGGTACCGGAGGGTCTGACAAAGATGTTTCGTAAACGCTGGGGAAACCTGCTGGGAGTTTTGGTACTCCTTTTCCTGGGGTGGGGTGCATTTCGCCTGCTTAATCCTGGTTTTTTCGGGGGTGGAGATCCGGGTTTCAGGGAGTGGATGTGGGAGTCCCGCAGTTTGGATTTGTTGGTCCAGATGGTATTTGTGTTTGCGGGCGCTCTCGGTATTGCGGCAATTTTACCTGTAGAGAATGATGATGAATGAACTCCTGCTTCCCTCGAGTGTTGTCTCATATTTACATATTTGTGCCGTGTTAGTTTTTTTGATTGGATTCCTGTGTTTCTTTCTTCGTCGTGATTATGTCCGCCAGATCGTCGGGCTTAAACTTATGCTCCAGGGTGTCTCTTTAGGTTTGATCACGACGGGTTGGGAAATGGGTTCAATGAACCTGCCCCAATCCATCGTTATTTCCGGATTGATCATTGAAGCCGTTGTGATAGGCGTGGCTTTGACGATGGTTATTCATATTGTCCATCATCCCGAAGAGGAAAAAGCTTTCTTTGCCCCCTTGGACGCCTTCCGTTCCAAAGAGGATGGATAACTTGACAGTATTTCTGGCTTACCTGCTCTTCTTTTTACCCCTTTTGTCTGGAATAGTTTTTTTAATTGTTAAAAAACAACAGATCAGGTCGATTTTCCAAGTTCTGTTGTCAGTTATTGTCCTCTCCTTGCTTTATTTATCTACAGCAGGCTCGTTTGAAGTCAGGACGCAGTGGACTTTTCTAGGCAAACCGCTCTGGCTGGGAATCTCCCATACCCCAACGATCATTTTCCTGGTTACCGTGCTGGTGTTGTGGTTATTGCTGTTTGTGGTAAAGCGAGAGGATGAGGAACAGCTTTCGCGATTTGATGCAGCGCTCCTTGCCTTCTCATTGGCGTTTGGCTATACAGCGTTTTTCAGCGGCCAGTTTCTAATGCGTTATATCTCATTGGAGATTGTTGGTTTAACAGCTGCACTCAGTGTGCTGGTCTGGACTGAAGATCAACTTTCCCTTGAACGTTTTAGTGTTGTCTTTACCTTTCTGCGTCTGGGGGACCTCAGTTTGCTGGTTTCTATCTTAC
>JAGXKM010000141.1 GCA_018335275.1 Anaerolineales bacterium
TCCACGACACGGAAAAGCAAAAACGCGGTCCAGATGATGAGCAAGACATCCAGGATCAAAAACACCGCTTTGGCGTGCGCGTAGGCCAGAACCTCGGTCCCAGCCCCAAAGAAAGCGACAGCGATCAACAGGGCACTCAAGTATCCTGCTCCACCTGCCCGGGAAGCCCCCCACCGGAAGCCAACCATCAAGAACAGAATGATGACAATAGGTAGGATAGCTAAAGCAAACATGGGCACAAGTTATCCTTTCCTGGACACACTGTAGACCCAGATGAGGAAAGAACCCAAAATCAAAGCTGGGAAGATCATCAATCCCGCATCGGGGCCAAAAACTCCTCCCGTCCACAAGGCAGGACCATCCAGTTGTTGGATCAGTAAACCAGGCACTTGAAGGCCATTGACCCGGAATCCAAAGAGGTTTCCCCCAAATACTTTCCAACCCAGGTGAAGCCCCAGCGGCAGCCACAACTGCCCCGAGGAAACCAGGGCATATCCATAAAAGAGCCCCAGGACAAATAAGGCTGCCAAGGCTCTGACTGAAAAACCAGTACTGAATACATGAATGAGGGAGAAAACCAGGGCTGATATCCCTATCGCCCAATAATCATGCAAGCCATCCTGAATATTCTTCAGCCAGTAGCCCCGAAAGAGTATTTCTTCCTGCCAGGCTTTCGCTAAAAAGACGACCAGGAAAATGAACCAGAAGAGCGTGAATTGCTGAGGGACGTCCACATTCCAGGCAAATCCCTGGAAATTCACCCAATCCAGGGCCCAAAAAACGAGAAATAAGAAGCCCGCTATCAAGAATGAAATCCCCATGCCCACTGCGAAATCAAGCCCGGCTTTGCCGTCAAGGTGCAAACCAAGGCTCTTAAAAGAACGATTATCGAGAATCACCCGGGCGGCAAATACCGTCCCCGTGATCCCCAAGAAGAGGATCAATCGGGAAATATAAAAATCATAAGAAAAAAGCGCAGGAAAATTGGCATACAGGTAATAGCGGAGGATGAACTGCATTCCCAATATGAAACCGACCAAAACCAGAGAC
The DNA here is from genome assembly GCA_018335275.1 of Anaerolineales bacterium. Classification (GTDB taxonomy): domain Bacteria; phylum Chloroflexota; class Anaerolineae; order Anaerolineales; family UBA11858; genus B10-G9. The sequence continues at coordinate 1,051 of JAGXKM010000141.1, forward strand.
TGCAGGAGCAAGCGCCAGCCTGTCCTCAGGCGCCTTTCTTCCGGGGGGAAAAAGAGGGTATCTATAAAAGATCTCTCTCTTTCAGTGCGCTCTTGCTCTGGTATCTCTTCAATCTGCGGATCATGTTCAGCCATAACTGGTTTCCTTTTCCTTATCATGTGTTTTTCTCGGGACACTGTGCCTATTCTAACATGGATAGACTTTCAGCGAGGGGGATGATCAACCACAGCCGTGGAAAGGGGAGAGCGATTTCCTGGAAGAAAAAGTCAGCAAAGGCCCCCATCTTCTCTGGAAATCAGATGTGGATTTCTTCCCCTGAAAACATGAAAGATGGTATGTACACGGAACTCACGTAAAGAGTAAAATTAACTTGGAGAATCATTCGCCAACAAGGACCGGGAATATGGAACCTGTAATTTTAGATGACATCCCCTTCAACCCGCCATACGAGCAGCTCGCAGAAGAGATGCGCGTCAGAAAGGGCAGCCCCCATGCGCTTGACCTGCGGCGGCTGCTGGAGGAAGCAAAAGAAATCGCGCGGCCCAAAGCTTTATATAGAGTGGCTCCCATCGAGGAAAAAGGGGAAGATCATGTGGTCATGAATGGGATCCCTTTCCACAGCCGGGTTCTGCGCGTGAATCTTGATCCAGTCCACCGCGCTTTTCCTTATATATCTACCTGCGGCCGGGAGCTGAATGAGTGGAAAACCTCACAAGAGGATACCATCTTAAACTACTACGCGGGGGCCATCAACGACATCGCGCTGCGCGCTGCCCGGGATTATTTACAGGACCATCTCAGAGAAACTTTCCGATTAGAAAAATCCTCCTATATGAGTCCCGGATCTTTGAAAGATTGGCCTCTCACCGAACAAAGAGCGCTGTTCAAGCTGCTGGGAAATCCTGAGGAAACCATCGGCGTTAAACTCAGCCCCAGCCTGATGATGATCCCAAGTCAAACCGTATCCGGGATCCGCTTTTCTTCCGAAAAAGATTTCCAGAACTGTCAGCTCTGCCCCATGGAAAACTGCTCCCACCGCAAAGCGGCATACGACGAAGAACTCTACAAAAAACAATTTTCCTGACTGATCAGACCCCGGATGAAATCAACCACTTAGTCAACCGGGTCTCTTTTTCCTTTTCCGGAAGCAATCCCTTGGAATGTAAACCGGTTGTAAGGTGACATCCGGGAGATTTCCCCTATAATCATGCTCAGAAGCCCCCAAAACGGGGATATCCCACCATGCTGAGCGCTCTGAAATTGGCCGCAGAGTTGCCATTTTTGCTATACTGGGGAGAAATTGGATAAAGAAGATGATCAGGAATGGACTTTCTGAATCAATGGCTAACTTTTTTCGTGTGCATGATCTGGAGATAAGCTAAGGGTGACAATCAGGGAAAACAAACATGCTGCCCCAATCATTCAAATATCAAGAAGCATTTTCTAGAAATATTGGCTTGATCACAGAAGAGGAACAAGAGCGTTTACGCAGTGCGTCAGCCGCCATCCCCGGAATGGGCGGAATGGGAGGAGCTCATGCCCTCACCTTAGCCCGGCTTGGTATTGGCCGGCTGACCATGGCGGATTTTGATCAATATGAAGTCGTCAATTTCAACCGCCAGGTGGGAGCAACTGTGAACACGGTGGGAAAGCGCAAACTGGATGTGATGGTGAAGCGGGTCAAAGAAATTAATCCAGACATAGAGTTAAGGACCTTTGATGAAGCGATCACCTCCCATAATGCGGGGGGCTTCCTGGAGGACGCAGATATTCTCTTAGACGGCCTGGACTTTTTTTCTTTTGAAAACCGCCGGCATCTTTTCAATACCGCACGCAAGAAGGGGCTGCACGTCGTTTCCAGCGGCCCGATTGGTTTCAGTGCCATCCTGCAAATTTTCTCCCCGCACGGGATGAGCTTCGACCGCTACTTTGCCATCCAGGATGGGATGACCAAAGAGGAAAAGCTGCTTTCCTTTCTGGTCGGGATCGCGCCGGGCGGAACTCATCTGAGTTATATCAATTCGGATAAAGTCAGCCTCGGTGATGAAGCAGGGCCCTCTTTAGGACTGGCTGTCCAGATGGCAGCTGGATTGGCCGCCGCTCAGGTGGGAAAGATTCTGCTTGATCGGGGCCCCGTCCCCTGTGTCCCTTACTACTTCCAGGTGGACGCCTACACCATGCAGTGCAAAAAAGGACGGCTGCGGTGGGGCAACCGTAATCCCATTCAACGCTTGAAACTGTGGTACGTAAAACGGCTACTTCAATCCCAGCGTGAATCTTAATCACCACCCATACGCCCGTCCGGAGGCAAACTCAACACTGACCTCGGTGTTCTAAATTAAATCCGCCCATTCTGTCACCTCCAGAGGATCACGATGTTAGAAAGCATCAAAAAGTGGCTTCTGAAATTGTATTTGGGGAAATACCGCCTCCCCCGGGACATGGTCCGGGACGCTTTCCAGCGCTACCCCGATCGAGCAGCCCTTGTTAAAGGACGGGGCCGGCTCACCTTTGCGGATCTCGAGAAGCGGGTCTACTCTCTGGTCCAGGGCCTTGAAGCCCGGGGGATTAATAAGGGGGACCGGGTCTTCACCCTCCTCCCTGACGGCTGGGAACAGATTGAGGTCCGCCTGGCCTGTTTTGAATCCGGGTTTATCCTCACCCCTTTTCACAGCGCACACCCTAGGTCAGCCATCATGAAAGCAGCCCAATTAGCCACACCTGCGGCCCTCATCGTTGACCCTGAGATCGGGCAGAAAGCGGCCCGGGATCTTGCTCAAAAGAACCCGGAGATGGTGGTCATATCCACCGGGGAAGAGGGCGAGTACGAAAGCATGCTGGAAACCCACAGACCCATCCCATCCAATCACACCATCCACCCGCAAGATGCAGCGAGTCTGGGATTCACATCCGGGACGACCGGGAAACCCAAAGCGCTCTTTACCAACCATGAGGTGATTGTCACCAGTTTGAAATTAACAGCCACCAACGTATCAGTCACCCCCGGCCAGAGAGACACCTTTGTGCTCGGCATCCCTCTGGTCGGGGCGGGCAGCGGCGTGGTGCTCCCCATGCTTTTTTCCGGCTCCACCCTGATCATCCCCCCGGCATACACCGCCCGGCAGGTCATGGCAGCCATCATCGAACACCGGGCCACCCGCACTTTTCTCACGCCCAGCCTGCTGATCGATTTCCTGGACATGCCGGAGGCAGACCTCAGTTCCCTCCGGAACGTGATCTACGGCACAGCGCCCATGCCTGTTCCCAAATTAGAAGAAGCCATCC
>JAGXKM010000142.1 GCA_018335275.1 Anaerolineales bacterium
GCCCCGAACAGATTTTTGACCGCCCCCGTCATCGTCATCAGGGCGTGGGTCTTAAGCTTGGAGAGGTTGAGGATCGCTCCGGCTTCCAGCAGGGGGGCCATGATCTCAAAATGCTGGATCAGCTTCCCCTCCGGAAAGGACACCGCTTCGGACCGGGTGTCGAAATTCAGCCCCAGGCCAGCGTGTTCCGCAGCCTCCTCCATCCCGCAGGTCCGGTAGACCTTTGTGAGGGCTGATTTCGTGTGCGGGTACGCGCCGGAAGGGCTGTCCATGATCACCGGTTCAGCCCCGGCCTTCCTGGCCTGGCGCCCGACCGCGGCGGTCACAGCGGGGTGGGTGGTGACCGCTTTCTCCGGATCCGATGCGGAGAGCAGGTTGACTTTCAAGGCGGCTGTCTCCCCCGGGGTGACATACCGCGCTATCCCTCCCATCATCTCCAGTAATTCTGCGGCCTTTTCCTCGACCTGGTCGTAACGCTCACAGCGGACGGCATAAACGGTGGGTTTCATGAGGCTCCTCGTGCGCTTGACTCTGATTGGGATGCGAACTCACTGTATCTTCATGGAAAACGACAAACCTGTCAAGCGCCGCGGCCTCTCAAATGGAATGTCATCGCGAGGAGGACGCCGTCCGACGAAGCGATCTCCCACTCTCCCCCTAATCTGCATCCCCAAAAACCCAAACCTTTCAACCTACCAACCTTCAACCTTCCAACGTGAAAACGCAACTGCCCCCCCTATTCAATGTTAGAATACAGGCATCTGCGCAATCAGGCCTGACTTCGTTCCGGACAAAGGTGTCACCCATGGCCGAAACCATCCTCATCGTGGACGACGAACCCGAAATGGTGGAGTTCCTTGAGACCTTACTCAGCTTCAAAGGCTATCAGACGCTGGACGCCTACAGCGGAGCGGAGGGGCTCCAAAAAGCCCGCCGGCAGCGCCCCGACTTGATCCTCCTTGACCTTACTCTGCCGGATGGGGACGGCATGCAGATCCTGAAAACCCTGCGATGTGAAGAGCGCACAGCGGGCATCCCCGTGCTGGTCGTCAGCGGCAGGGACAACCCGCAGGCTCGAATGGAAAGCCTCCAGGCTGGAGCCGGTGCCTTCCTCCTCAAACCCTATCATCCCCAGGCCCTTTTGGACGAAATCGAGGATAAGCTGAAAAAGGAATGACCATGTCCCCACCCGATCGGGATCGTTTTATCCAGCGAGAGGACTACTGGATATCCATCACCCGCCGCGATTACCAGACCCGCGGCCTGGGCAAGTGGATGCTGCACACGGAGGACCCCCACGGCCTGTACGGGATCCTGAAAGAGACCTTCCTCTCCGGGGGATTGTGGGACGCCAGCTCCATTAAAACCAGAGCCAGGCCCAGGCAGGGAGTGGGATCGGTGTACGTCTTCAGCGGACCCTACACGGACCGGGCCAAGCTGCTCCGCCTGGTGAAAGAGCTGCGGGACCTGGACGAGGGCACGCCGCTCCACCTCCGCGAACCGTTGATCTTCAAAAGCGACCTGCACAACACCTGGTGCGAAACCCTGGCCCGCCCCGGGGACGGTTATTATGAGCTGCTGAAGCGGAACTGGCTCTACCGCTATAAAGATGGAAAGCTGGTGGTCCGGGCCGCTATTCTGGCCCTCCACCGGGCCCTGGAGGATCCGCCCCCGAACGCGGACCCCGCGTTCATGATCATCCGCTCCATGCTTCCGGAGAACATGTTCGCCGGGATAGAACATTTCAAAGATCTGACCGCTGATTAGGCCCCAACCAGACAGGGTATCCTTAAATCAAAAACCCGCACGGTTTGCGGAAAGTCCGTGCGGGGGTATTTCGCCTTCCTGCTTCAACAACGTGATGCAGTCAGGTCAGGAAAGGGTGCCTTAGATGGCGACGACGTCGACAGCCTGCAGTCCCTTATCTCCCTGTTGTACTTCGAATTCTACTTGCTGGTTTTCGCGGAGCGATTTGAAGCCTTCAGCGATGATCGCTGAGTGATGGACGAAAACGTCCTCGCCTTCTGCGCGCTCGATAAAACCATAACCTTTTGCATCATTGAACCATTTCACGGTTCCTGTTTCTTTTTCTGCCACTTTTGTTTCTCCTTACTACATAAACGTTCGACTTGTTGTGAAGCAGTGCAGTTCAAACAAAAAAACTGCCCAGGTTCCGCAAGCTTGGGCAGTCAACATATTGCTGCTTTTACCTACTTCATCTTTACACGCCCATACTAACACACTCCCGACCTGCAGTCAAGCACTTTCCCACACGCAAACGTTAGAATGCCATAAACTCCCCTTCTCTGTCCCCTTTCTCCATGCCCTCCTTTCCTCCCTCCCCAAGCACCCCCAACACGTCAATCCGCCAAAGTAAAAATCTTTTCCTATAATGCATATACAACAAGCGATTATTAATCACGCAATTACACCAAAAATACACAGGATGACTTCCTATGAATAAAAAAGTCTTTCTCAGAGTGTTATTCGCGATCGTGTTCTTTCTCGGCATCAGCGCCTGTAATCTATCCAACGGGATCATCTCCCGCCTCCAATCCGCTGCCCCGTGGTCTTCAGGCAACTCAAAATATGCGCAAGAGAGGGTTCTGGAAGATATATCCTGCCCCGAAAGCTTCCAGGAAAAGCAAACGATATTAAAAAAGGCCCACCTGACCTCGGGCGGGAGGATGACCCTTAAGGCAGGATCCAATCCCTCCATGCCCTGCGGTTGGGAAGTACCCGACATAGGTGATCCGGAGGTCATCACCCAGGTCGACCATGATACCGAGTGGCCCGCGGAAGGGGTGACGCCCAAACCGGGCGCGCCGGGAACAGAGGTCTGGATCTTTGAAGCCCGTGGAGAAGGTCAAACCGTGATCAGTCTCTCCTGCCATTGTCTGGATGACCAAGGAGAGGAAGAACAACTGCAGGGGACGCTCGAGATCCAAATCAAGGTCAAAGAATGAGAAAGAATAAACCGTTCGAAAAAGGGGGGCTGCTTGCCGTGCTCCTATTCATGGCTGCCTGTGGTCCAGAATCAACCAGCCCCACAGCGACCCTGTCTATGGTGCCGGTGACCCAGAGCAGGACCCCGGCCCCTACTGCAGCTGCCCAATCCAAGCCTCTATCCCCCACCGTAGAGCCCACCGCCCCGGATGGCCCACCCTGGAAAAGGGTCCAATGCGCGCTGGCTTCCGCCTTCTTATCCCCTCCGGGCCAGAAGTCACGCGGGATATGCGAATGGCAGAACTTAGGTAAGTCTGATGCGGAGCTCTACCTGTGGGCGATGTGCCAGGCAGCGGGTAAACCGGAAGGGCCCGCGGTCAGTGCCCCGGCCGTGATTCGCCTCGATCAAAGCGGGAGGATTGTGGGTGTTGATATTCCCCGGGACGGGGAGCTCTATGGGCCGGACGTCCGGGAACTCTTTCCCAGCGCCATCCAGGAGGTAATCTTCAATCACAATGTAGATACCGATGCTATGTGGGCCCATATCCAGAAACGCCACAAGACCCCTCAACCGCCGTTGGTCGTTCAAGGTAAAACACCTTCCCCCTGAAAGCGGATAGTGCTTAACAGGTCCCCCTGGTATGCGCTCTTCCAGAATTAACTCAGATCATGAATGAAGAAATGGATCCGGGCGGAAAGAATCTCCCCCAAAGAGCGCCCAACACCCCAACCTAATAACGTTCCAACCTGCGAACGTTCAAACGTTTGAAACGGTCCCCTCACAAACTACGGCGCGTCCGCCGCGCACCGGAATCCAAAGTGATTCTGACCGGGCATCCCTTCGCGGTTGGCGGTCCGCAGGGAGTTGGAATCTGTGCTGTATGAGCCCCCTCTGAAGACGCGGAAGATGCCGTCTTCCGGACCCTGGGGATTATTAAAGGGGGACATATCGAAAGGGGTCTGGTCGTAATAATCTTCGCTGTACCAATCAGCCACCCACTCGCTGGCATTCCCGGCCACATCATATAAACCGTAATCGTTGGGTTGATAGCTTTTCACGCGCACCGTACTGGACTCGAAGCAGTTTTCCCCATCATAAAACATGGCCCCGTTCGGGGCGCCCAGCTGGCACACCGGAGCCTGGTCCCCCCAGGGATATTTTTTGCCCTCCAGCCCTCCCCGGGCTGCCCTTTCCCATTCCGCCTCAGTGGGCAAACGCCTGCCCGCCCACTGGCAGTATGCTTGGGCTGCTTTCCAGTTTGCCCTTATGGGATGATCCCCGCCCTGCTCGCACTGTCCTGCGGAAAAACCGGATTTCTTATATCCCGTTTCGTCCACGAATTTCAGGAACTGGCTGCAGGTGATTTCCGTCTGGT
>JAGXKM010000143.1 GCA_018335275.1 Anaerolineales bacterium
AAATATATATCCCCGGATGGATTCAGGGTCGGTTCACCGGCAAATTGAGAGAGAATGAGTTCAGGTTTTCCCCATCCCCCAGCCTGGCGTGCAGAACGGAAGATGGCTGGTGTTCCTTTGTATTGTCGCGTGAACCACAATGCCTGTCCATCCGCAGTGATAAACGGTCGGCTCTCATTCTCAGGGGTATTCACTGCGGCTACATTCTCCGGTTCCCCCCACCCGTCACTTGTTTTCCTGCTGACCCAAATGTCATTGAGGCCTCTGGATCCGGTTCGATCTGAGTGATAATAAAGTTCCTCACCGTCTGCGGTGATGTGCAGTTCGCCCACATCGTATGCAGGATCGAAACCAGCTTCCTGCCAATTTTTCCAATTTCCCCCCGAATATGCAGCGGTAAACCATTGGAAGCCCTGGAAGCCAGCGCGAGCAGAGCAGAACCAAAGTCGATCTCCCATCGCAAATGGACAGCCATCAAGAGCGATGTCGTCATTGAGGATTAAACGCTCCGGTTCTCCCCAGGTGTCGCCATCCCATCGGGATTGGTATATGCCTGTCACGCCATCCAGGAGCTGCTCCTCTTCGGGAACGGAAAGATCAGGCGTGAAGAAAAAGAAAATGGATCCTCCGTCTGCGGTGATGAAAGGGGCATCCTCACCACCCGCTGTGTTGATGGGACCGGGCGCAGGTACGGGCTCTTCCCAGCCCTGAGCGTGGAGGATAGGGGGATGGGGGTCATTATCTGGTCCCATCTTTACAGCGTCGGAGGGGATTTTACTTTCCCGGGAGGGAATGGGTGTCTGGGTCTCCCCCTTTTCTATGCAAGCTGTGGTGAACATCAGACAGAGGACAAGGATAAGAATTGCAGCTATGTTTCTCATACCTCTTGCTCCTGGGGATGATGTTTGAATGACTGCGAGTTGAATTCAGCTGCTTTTAATTCTGATATCAACGGCCACAGCCCCCTGCCCTTCCGGAAGGACCCGGAGGGGATTGATTTCGATCTCCTGTATGTGGGGGAAATCTGCCGCTAATTGTGCCAGCCTGGCCAGGGCTTCTCTCACAGCTTTAATGTCGGCGGGAGGCAGATTCCTGAAGCCGTGCAGTTTCCTGCCCGCCCAGGTGTTTTCCAGCATGTAATCCAGATCTTTCTCTGTCAGAGGCGCTAAACCGAAAGCGATGTCTTTGAGGCCTTCCACCTCCGTCCCTCCAGAGCCAAACATGACCAATCCGCCAAATTGAGGGTCCTGCACAGCGCCGATGATCACTTCCTGGCCTGCGGGGATCATCTTCTGCACGTAAACCCCATCCATTTCTGCGTCCGGGAGGGCATTTTGCGCTTGGCGGAGGATCGTCTGGTAGCCGCTGCGGATGGAACCTTCATCTCCTAAGTCCAGGAGGACCCCTCCCACATCCGATTTATGGGAGATCTCTGAGGAGGCAATTTTCAGGACCACCGGGAGGCCTACCTTTTGCGAAATTTCAACCGCTTCTTCTTCGGATCGAGCCAGCTTTGTGTGGGCTGTACGAATGCCGTACGCAGCAAATATGCGCTGGGCGGTTTGGGAATCAATGATGTTTCCATTCCCCGGGTTAGCGATCAGCTCCTTCACCGTTTCTTTGTCGATATCTGGGGGATGCAGGGGTTCTGCCTTGGCGAACTCCAACAAGTCAGCGCGTTCACAGAGGGCGTCGATCGCCGCGGCTGCCCGTTCGGGAAAGCGGTATTCTGGTATTCTGGCTGCCCGAAGGTGTTCAACTGCTTCCTGGATCAACCGCTCTCCCATCACGGAAACGACCACGGGTTTCTCAGAACCATGGATGATGGGGATGATCGCTTTGGCCACAGCGCCGGCCGTGTACAGGGGAGGCGAGGGATAGATGACCATGACGCTGTCCGTTTCAGGGTCGTCCAGCAGCACTTTCAAGCAGGAGGCGAACTGATCGGGTGAGGCAGAGGCCAGCATGTCAACTGGATTTTCAAAGCTGGCAGCTTTGGGGAGGATCTCCTGCAGAGAGGACAAAGTCTTTTCTGTGAATGCGGCCATCTCCAGCCCAAACTCTTCCAGTGCATCCGCTGCAGTCACGCCTGGACCCCCCGCGTTCGTCAGCACACCCACCTGATTCCCTTTGGGGAGGGGAGACCAGGCCAGGGCCCGGGCTTGGTCGAACATCTCTTCACTGGTTTTGGCGCGCAGCACTCCGCTGCGCCGGAAAGCGGCGTTGTAAGCGCTTTCCTGTCCTGCTAAGGCGCCTGTATGGGAGGCGACGGCTTTTCGCCCTGCTTCGTATTTCCCGACCTTGAGGGCGATGATGGGTTTCTTTTGCACGACACCCCGTGCCTCCCGTACGAACCTGCGGCCTGATTTTATCCCTTCGAGATATAAAGCCAGCACATGGGTATGTTCATCCTCCGCGACTGGTTCCAGTAAATCCGTTTCGCTGACGTCCGCCTGGTTACCCAGGCTGATTAAGCGGGAGATACCGTAGCCCTGCCCGCGGGCCCAATCAATCGCCGCGGCGCAAATAGCGCCAGATTGGGATAGGAAGGCCACATCGCCGGGTGTGGGTCCGGGAGGAGGGAGGAACGTGGTGTCGATGGGAAGATGGGTATCGAGCAGGCCGATGCAGTTGGGACCAATCAAACGGATCCTTTCCCGATCCGCGATCTGGAGCATCTCTTCTTGCAGCTTGGCTCCTTCAGGGCCGGCTTCGCGAAAACCACCCGATCCGATGATCGCGGCGTGGATCCCTCTTTTTCCGCATTTTTCCATGATATCGGGAACAAAAGGAGCGGGGATGAGCACCACAGCGAGATCCACTGGATCGGGCACGTCCGCCAGGTTTTTATGAATGGGTTGGCCCAGCAGCCTGCCGCCTTTTATGTTTACAAAGTGAACAGCGCCTTCATAACCGCTCCGGGACAGGTTTTGGGCCAAACGATATCCTAATTTTGAGGGGTTCTGGGAGGCGCCGATCACGGCCACCCCCTGGGGATTAAAAAAAGGTTTTAAGGAATGCTTCTTGTTCATGAGGAGCGGCCTTAAGAAATTGAGTGGATCAGTAAGGAGTTGTTTTGTGGCTTTGTTTATTTTGTTTTAAGTCGGGGTTTTCCTCAACCACCTTACAGAATATCTCTACCACTTTAGGGTCGAATTGTGTCCCGCTGTTGCGGCGGATCTCGGTGATCGCTTCTTGATGGTTATGGCTTTCGCTGTAGACACGTTTGTCGCGAATGGCGATATAAGCATCGACCACCGAAAGGATCCGGGATTCGATGGGGATGGCCTCCCCTTTCAAACCCCGGGGGTAGCCGGTGCCGTCGTACCTTTCGTGATGAGCCCGGATGATGGGTGATACGGGGGCTAGTTTTTGCACGGGGGCGACGATTTTTGCCCCGATCTCCGGGTGTCTCTCCATCGTCACCCATTCTTCCTCGGTTAAGGGACCGGGTTTGCGGAGGATTTCGTCCGGGACCCCGATCTTCCCGATATCATGGAGGATGGCGGCCCATATCATGGCTTGCTTTTGATCCTGGTTTAGGCCCATTTCCAGGCTCACCTGCTCAGAGAGCGAAGCCATGCGCTGGCTGTGATCGCTTGTATATGCGTCCCTGGCATCCATGGCGTTGGCGAGGGAGATAACCGTTTGCAGGAAGCTCTCTTCCAACTGTTCGTGGAGTATGGTGCGTTGAATGGCGCTGGACGCCTGATCTGTGATTACGTTTACTAAACGCATCTTGGTAGCGTTGAAAGGGTCCCGGATGTCACTTCTGGATTCCCCCAAGATGATTAAGCCCAGAGGTTCATCCGTACCGATCAGCGGTGAGAGACAGATGAATTGGGCCTCTCCATAAAATAGGTTTTCCCGTTCTTCTCTTTGAAGATCAGGGTCATCACGGTTCAGCACGACGGCTTTGTCGCCTTGTAATATCCAGTTATAGTAATGTTCCGCGATCAATGGTTCGAGTTTTCCAAGTCCGAAATGGGAAGAGTTCCCCCTGGGTGTGGATACAGCCCGGCAGTGGTATTCTTTGTTTTCGTCTAAAATCAAGATTCGGGTGTAGCTGACGTTGACGCTTTTCACAGCGTGATCCGCGATGCTGTTCAAGACAGCATCAATGTTATCAGAAGCCACCAGCTGGCGGGCCATACTGTAGAGCATGTCCATTTCCTTACGCCGGTTCTGCTCCGCAGTGTACAAACGGGCGTTTTCGATGGCTACAGCGCTCTGGTTAGCGAGCGTGGACAGGGTCAGGATGTCATCTTGATCGTAGGCTTGTTCGGAT
>JAGXKM010000144.1 GCA_018335275.1 Anaerolineales bacterium
AGCGGGACACCATCAAGGCCCACCACGCGTTCAGCCAGTTCGTCGATCACGACCCCCACTTCGGTGTAAATCTCCTCAAACTTTTCATGCAGTTTAAAGAACTGGGGACCCTTCACATTCCAGTGATAATGGCGGAGTTTCTGGTAAAACACGGTGAAGTCCGCAATCAGGACGTTGAGCTGTTTGTTTAATTTTTTAGACATATTTCCTCCCGACAAAAGTCCAATAGATAAATGTAAAATCCTCTCTTACCCTAACTCTAGCAGAGGAATATAAGAGCATTATAAATAAATTTACCTGGAGGAATATTTTTAAGATTCCCCACCCAAATAAGTCAAGCCGTAGCAGGCAGCGCCCATCAGGGCGACTTTAGGATTGAGGATGACGTGAACGGGGATCTCAGAGAGCAGGTCAGAGAAACGCCCTTTATCCTGAAAAGAATCCTGGAATCGTCCCTCTTCTAACAAAGAAAGGACCCGGGGAGGGATCCCTCCCGACAAATACACCCCGCCGGTTGCCATCACTTTCAAGGCAAGATTACCGGCCTCAGCTCCCAGGATGGAAACAAACGTGTGCATCGTTTTCACACAAAGCTGACAGGGACGGTCATCCTCCATGGCTACGGATGCGATCACCGGGGTCGGGTCTTCCACAGCGACCAACTTTTCAGTTAACCAGGCAGGCTCCTCCGCATATCCGGTTTCCTTTAAGAATTCGTAGATATTGGGGATCCCGATCCCGGAGCAAACCCGTTCATAACTGACCCGGTCATATCTTTCCTGAAGATAACGGAGTAAATCCAATTCCAGCCCAGAGGTGGGACCAAAATCCGTATGTCCCCCCTCAGATGAATGAGCCCGGTACCGTGATCCATCCCAGGTAAGAAAGCCCTCTCCTAGACCTGTACCCGGGGCGATCACCGCCAGAGTTCCTTCCGGCGCGGGGGTACCGGGATTCAAAGGCTGCAGATCATCGCCCTCCAGCAAGGGGACAGCATTGGAAACCGCTTCCAGATCATTGAGAAGATGAATGGAGGAAATATCCAGTTCTTTTTCTAACTTCTTCTCATCAATCACCCAGGGCAAATTCGTGACCTCCACCCGGCGGTTTACAACGGGTCCAGCGACCCCGAAGCTGGCCTGATCCACTTCTCGGTCAACTTCTTTTAGAAACTCCTCCACCATGTCTTCCAAGCTGCCATACTCACGGCTGGGATAAGTTTCTTCTGCCAGGGGATCCCGGGGCCCCTTTTCATGCGCAAAGAGCGCCAATATCGTTTTCGTCCCGCCAATATCACCAGCCAGCAACATAGCACACCGCCTTCAAGAAAATCATCTCCAGGAGCTTCGAAATAAACCCCCTTGAAAATCCGGTAATCCAAATATATTTCACCTATCTCACTTGAGTTTACCCTACAACTACAAACAGATCAGAAAAAATACCTGCCATCTAGTTATCTGATTAGATATTCACATCAAAGATCATGCTCAGAAGATATCTATTTTATATCCGGCTCCGGTTCCAACCGCCCTCCTCGGACAGTGCTCCCAATCACAAGGGCGGACCCAATGATGACCAGATTTTTAATGATGTACTGGCCCTCCAGCGTCAACCCAAAGGGAAACTGAGTCCACACCGCGCTGGGCAAGAGCACCAAAGGGGAAAAGGTGCCCCCCATTTGCAGAAAGAGAAGCAATATGGTCAGGCGTAAAAATCGTCCGGAGATCATCCCTAAACCAATTAATATTTCCCAGACCGCAAGCACGGGGAGGAAGATGTCCGGGTCGATGAAATAGATCGAGTTGCGGACCAGCTCTTCCGCAGGGCTGAGGCCCGGAATAAGCTTTAAGGCTCCAAACCAAACAAAGACGATCCCCATCCCAAGCCGGGAAAAGGGTATCCCATATCTGGCCATCGTGGCTGTGATTTTTCTGTCAAGGCGTTCTAACCAGGCAACCTTCTCAATTAAATATATCATTGTTATCTTCTTCCTTTTGATCAGTAATATTCGTTAATAACAATTTGATTATCAAATGTGCTTCCCGAGTTGTCAATAGGAGACTTAGACCTCTAAGATGAAAATAACCTCAAAACAAAGCTTGAGGAGGATATCCTCAAAGTGAATTTGGAGATACTCCAGGTCCTCTTGATATCTCCAGGTTTCATCAGAGCTTAATCTCTGATGATTATAATCTCTCACAAGAAACGCTTCATGCACGCATGTTTCTAAACCTGATGATATCTATGGATCCGCTGCCTTGAGCAGGAGGCCGCTATGAACAGTAAAAAAATCGCCACAGGTGGGCTTATCGGAGGTCTGATCACCCCCCCGCTGATCGCAATCACCTTCCTGGCGGAACGTCTGGCCGGTTTTTCATTCCTCCCCTTCGATGTCTTCAGCTGGATGACCCGCATCCTCCCCGGTCCCCTCGTCACTTTTGGCATCGACTTGATGATCGACTCCCTCCGCCTGCTGAATATCAACGTCGCGGATACTGCTAAAACAGGCGAACAGGCCATGGCCGTGCTCCAGTTCCTGGCCATTGGGGTCCTGGCTGGCGCCATCTATTTCGGTTTCCTCCACATCCAACAGCGTAAAGCCACGATAACCACGGGCCTGCTCCTGGGTTTGATCTTTGGTCTACCTGCCGTCCTCATCAGCCAGATAGTGGACGACACCGCACTCAGCCCGGCCGTGAATGGGATCTGGCAGGCAGCACTCTTCCTATTATGGGGGGTAAGTATGTCCCTCATCTACAATCAACTGCAGCGCTATCAAGAGGAAACAGAACCTCAAGAAACTGGTCTGAAGCAGCCCTTCGTTGAGAAACTTGACCGGCGCCAATTCTTAATAACCCTCGGCGCAAGTGCGGCAACCATTACTGTGATCGGGGCGGGCCTGGGTACCCTGCTCAACAGAGACAAAGCCGATGGACAGCGAACTGCGGATGGAGATGGGGACACCTCGATCTTCCCGGACCCCCGACCCCTGCCCAACGCAGATGACCCGGTGAAACCCGCGGCGGGTACCCGGCTGGAATACACGCCTGTTGCAGATCATTACCAGGTTTTTATTGGGCTCCAGCCGGAAAATATCGACGCCAGCGCCTGGACTCTTCCCATCACCGGTTTGGTAGATAATCCCCTCGAGCTTACATTGGAAGACATCCAAACCAACTATGAACCCATGAGCCGCTATATCACCCTCTCCTGCATTTCCGGACGCATCCCAACTACCCTGATCTCCACCACATATTGGACAGGCGCCAGCGTACAGGATATCCTGGAGGATGCGGGGGTGCAGGAAGAGGCAGCGTACCTTTATATCCGGTCGGAAGACGGGTTTTATGAAACCGTCCCTCTGGATTTGATCTATGCCGATCCACGGATCATGTTCTGCTATGGATGGGATGGTAAACCGCTCCCCAAGGATCACGGCTTCCCCCTCCGGATCTGGATACCGGACCGATTCGGCATGAAACAGCCCAAATGGATCACCAGCGTTGAGTTAATCGGAGAGTACAAAGAAGGATACTGGGTTGAGCGGGATTGGGATCGAATCGCCAGGATCAAAACGAGATCTGTGATCGACAGTGTCGCTGTTGAAGACACATTTGAAGATGACGGGCAGCGCTTTGTCCCCATCGGCGGGATTTCTTTCGCAGGAGACCGGGGTATATCCAATGTCGAACTCAGGGTTGATGACGGCCCCTGGCAGAAAGCGCAGCTCCGCTCTCCTCTCTCCGATGCCACCTGGGTGATCTGGCGCTATGACTGGCCCTTCCAGGCCGGAAAACATACCTTCCAGGTTCGCTGCTACGATGGAAAGGGGGAGCTTCAAGTGACAGAAAACTCTCCAGCTCGCCCCGACGGCGCGACCAGTATCCATACAATTGAAGAAAACATCCAGGATACTTGATCCAGGTCACTAACTCTTCTTCAACTCCCCAGATATAGAAATAAATGTGCCCCTCTGGAAAAGGGGCACATTTTGATTTCAGGGTGGGGAGACCCCCCAGAGAACCCATGTCAAGGGGCAACCTCTTGTTTTGTAGAGGTATTGTAAATATTAATCTTCCTTTAACTTGACAAAACCTGAAATTATTGTCATAATATGGGCAATAGTCATACAAAACCTTTAGACAGGAGTGAAAAATGAAGAGAAATACCCTTTTAGTTATCGTACTGGCCCTTGTTCTGGTAATCAGCGCTTGTGCAGCACCGGAAACAGCCGAGGTTGTGACGGAAGAACCGCAGCCCACAGCTACTCCCCTGCCCGAGCCCAC
>JAGXKM010000145.1 GCA_018335275.1 Anaerolineales bacterium
TAAATAACGGTCCTGATGCTCATCAGGAAGTCCCTCATCTACATGTACATATCCTGGGGGGGAAGACTATGGAACACCCCATGGGATAACGAGGAAAGAGGTATAATATATGGGTATGAGTCTAAAAACGGAACTTCAAGAAGCGCTTAAAGAAGCCATGCGAGCGGGAGATAAGCGACGGAAAAAAACGCTGCGCATGGCACTCGCTGAGATCAAGAACAAAGAGATCGAGAAGGGCGAGGAGTTGGAAGACCCTGAGATCTTGACTGTCTTACAAAAAGAGGTTAAATCTCGCCAGGAGATGATCGAAGGTGCAGAGAAGGCAGGGCGGTCTGATCTAATCAAAGAAGCGGAAGCTGACATTGAGATTTTAAAGGAATTCCTTCCTCAACCCTTAAGCCATGATGAGCTTCGCTCTCTGGTTCGTGAAGTGGTCTCTGAGGTGGGCGCTGAATCCATGGCGGATATAGGGAAAGTCATGGGGACGTTAATGCCAAAAATCCGGGGAAGAGCGGATGGCAAAGAGGCGAATGAGATCGTGCGTGAAATACTTGGTTCGTGATTCCTGACCCTGTGATTCGGGAAGTTTGTTAAAGACTGAAGAATCCCAGATCCGGATAGTAATATTTTTTTGCTGACCTATGATGACAGGGGTTTCCAGCTTTTTTGTCAAGCTGATCCCCTGATTGTATTATGAATAATTCTGATTTTGAGATCCCGATACCCCAAAAAATCTTGGTGGGTCTGCTGTTGCTGGTGGTGATCACCGTCAGCTGGCTGTCCGTCATGTGGTCCCTTTCTGGATCCATGTCAACGATTTCTGTGCAGGAAGGCCAGGTGGCAGGACAGGATTACATGGCTCCTACTGCGGTCAATTACGTCAGTGAAGTCCTTACAGAAGGGAAGCGTGAGGAAGCTGCTGAGGACGTAGATCCTGTTTACACAGCGCCGGATCCAGAAATCGCCCGGACCCAATTGAATCAGCTTACAGAGGCGCTTGCTTTCATCGACAGCGTTCGGAATGATGAGTATGCCTCTCGGGAACAGAAAATTAACGATTTATCCGCTCTGGAAAGCGTTAATCTTAATCAGGATACTGCCCAACAGATTCTGGAACTCAGCGACGCGCGGTGGGAGACGGTGAAACAGGAAGTCTACGGTGTTCTCGAGCAGGTGATGCGAAACCAAATCAGGCCCAGCGAGTTAGAATCAAGACGTCAGAATATCCCTTCTCTGGTCAGCCTGTCCTTATCTGAAGAACAAGTGGAATTGGTCTCAAAACTCACCGCGGCATTTGTGGTACCAAACAGTTTTTACAGTGAAGAGAAAACCGAAAGCGCCCGTGAACAAGCTCGAAGCGGGGTCTCTCCACAGCGACGGTCCATTGCTGAGGGGGAGACGATCGTCCGGAGGGGGGAGGTTATTCAGGATGAGGACATTGAGGCCCTGAGACGGGTGGGTCTGTTATCCTCAGATTCGAATTGGAAAAATCAGCTTGGATCTTTTGCCATTGTCCTGCTTGCAGGCGCGTTTATCGTCTTGTTTTTCCAGGCTTACCCTTCTTTGCTCCAGGAAACAAAAAAACTGCTCTTGTTGACAATTTTATTTTTACTGTTCTTGGTCCTGGCCCGTTTACTCAACCCCGGACATGTCGTTTTGCCTTATCTTCTCCCTCTGGCTGCGTACCCGCTGATCGTTTCCACGTTAATATCCAGAAAAGCGGCTTTGTTTACCACCATCCCACTGGCAGTTTTGGCTGCATATGGCATGCCGAATAGTTTGGATTTAATGCTTTATTATGGTCTGAGTGGGGTGATGGGCGTGCTGATCCTCCGGAAACCACAGCGGCTTTCAGCCTACCTTTCTGTGGGGGCGATCGTCTCGGTCACAGGGGCAGTGGTGGTGATCAGCTACCGGATCACAGATGTCACGATGGATGTGTTGGGTTTGTTGACTTTGGTATTAGCGTCCGTCTTCCAGGGAATCGCATCCGCAGGACTGACCGTACTCCTGGAATATTTCTTGGCCCCCGTCTTGGATTTAACCACCACAATGCAATTAATGGAGTTGTCACGACCGGATCATCCTTTGCTGCAGCGCTTCCTGCGGGAAGTTCCGGGAACGTATCAACATACACTCCAAGTTGCGAATCTAGCTGAGCAGGCGGCAGAACAAATTCAGGCAGACAGCTTTCTAACCCGGGTAGGCGCTCTTTACCATGACATTGGGAAGATGAAGTCCCCCCAATTCTTCATTGAGAATCAGGCTGCGAAAAATCTCGATACGCATGATGAGATGGATCCTGAGCAGAGCGCATCGCAAATCATACAACATGTCACCTATGGGCTGGAAATGGCTCGGAAATACAATTTGCCGAAACGCATTCGCGACTTCATCCCTGAACATCACGGGACCCTGGTCACCCGGTACCAGTACTCCCAGGCTGTGAAGGAGGCAGGCGGCGATGAATCAGAGGTAGATATTTCTAAATACCGGTACCCGGGCCCTAAACCGCAGTCTGTAGAAACAGCGTTGGTGATGTTGGCTGATGGATGCGAGGCCTATGCCCGATCTAAAAATCCGGACGATGAAGATGAACTTCGGGAAGCGGTCAGAGAAATGGTCGACAACCGTGTGCAATCAGGCCAATTAGATGAAACACCCCTCACCCTTCAGGATTTAAGTTTGATCGCTGATTCCTTCGTGGCTACATTGAAGGGAAGGTATCATTCTCGTGTTGATTACCCTAAAGATGATGAGGGCTCAGAGGAAGAGGGGGAAACCGCAGATGAAAGCGCAGGAGATTAAAATCCTCATGGAAGCAGAAAGGCGATTATGATCGTTATTGAGGTCGATGAGGAATTCAAGGGAAGAGTCGAAGAGGATGTTCTCAAAGCAGCAGCTTCCAAAACGTTAAATGAATGCTTGGATGAAGAGGTTTCACTTACCATCGTCATCATGGGGGATGAGAAAATCAGAGCCTTTAATGAACAGCACCGCGGTGTGGACAAAGCCACCGATGTGCTTTCTTTTACCGCAGACTACTTGGACCCCGATCTGGGTCACAGGTATTTAGGGGATGTCCTGATTTCATTGCCCACCGCAGAATCACAGGCAAAAGAAAGAAAACAACCCGTAAGGGATGAATTACAATTATTGGTCATTCACGGCGTGCTGCATCTTTTGGGATATGACCATCTGGATGAAGCAGAGGAAAAGGAGATGTGGACCCTGCAAGATCGGATCCTGGAGCTATTGGGTCTGGATATGGAAGTGGAAGGATGGTAGGAGAAGCATGCTTTCTTTTTTCAAGTCCCGATGGCAGTCAATAAGGATCGCATTCGAAGGGGTTGTGTTTTTATTCCGCACCCAGAAGAATGCCTGGATCCATGCCAGCATTACGGTTTTCGTGGTCCTCTTGGGCCTCTTGATCCGTCTGAACAGATTGGAGTGGGTTCTGATCCTGTTAACCATGGGGGTGGTATGGGCTGCGGAATCGTTTAACACAGCTATGGAGGTCCTGGTTGATTTTGTGAGCCCAGAACAGCAGCCTATGGCGAAAATCTGCAAAGATGTGAGTGCGGCAGGGGTGTTGATCACTGCCGGAATATCCGTTCTGGTTGGTTTGTTGATTTTTTTGCCCCACATATGGCGGTGGTTATCTTTGAACACCCCTTGGATTACCTATCCTTGATTATCGGTTGAAAAGAGAGGAGTTTTCATGAGTAATTTATCGTTTCAATTTGGAACTGTGGGGACACCCCACTCTAAACCTAAGAGTCCTGGGGGAACGGTGGGGGGGATCTTGCACATCCGCGAGTTGGGTTTAGATGCTATGGAAATCGGGTGGGTCCGGTCGGTTCGGGTTTCGGATAAAACCTGTGCTGAGATCAAAAAGACAGCGGAAGAAGAAGATGTAGCGCTGAGTGTGCATGCACCTTATTATATTAATCTCAACGCGGATGAAGAAGAATGGCCAAAATCCCGGGAGCGCTTGATGGACGCTGCCAGGGCTGGGTTCAAGTCTGGTGCGCCGGATATCGTGTTTCACCCGGGTACGTATTTTGAACGCCCCCCGGAGGAGGTGATTGAAGTCGTGCTTCCCCGGTTAGCAGGGTGCCTTGAAGAATTGGATGAGGGTGGGTTTAAAGTCACTCTGCGGCCGGAGACCATGGGCAAAGGCGCCATGTTGGGATCCTTGTCGGACACTTTGGAAATGAGTCAGTTAACGGGCGTAGAGCCCTGCCTTGACTTCGCACACCTTCACGCGCGTCCGGGTGATGG
>JAGXKM010000146.1 GCA_018335275.1 Anaerolineales bacterium
GCGTGATCACCCTGGACATGGGAGGTACTTCCACGGATGTCTCCCTCTGTCCAGAAAGACATATCCACCGCACAGAATCCGAAATAGACGGCCTGCCCTTCCGGGTCCGGACGATCGATATCGAAACTATTGGAGCCGGGGGCGGATCCATCGCCCGCCTGGATCCAGCCGGAGGTCTCCATGTGGGGCCGGAGAGCGCTGGCGCCGATCCCGGTCCCATCGTCTATGAAAGCGGTGGGGAAGAGATCACGGTCACAGATGCCCATGCCATCCTGGGGCGGATTGATCCTGATTATTTTTTAGGGGGAAGGATGCCCCTTCACTTGCATCAAACCCAAAACGCGTTCCTTACTCTGGGACAGAAAATGGGGCTCGCCCCCCAAGAAGCAGCCCTCGGGGTGATCCGCCTCACAAACGCGAACATCGAACGAGCGCTGCGGCGCGTTTCCATCGGCCGGGGACATGATCCACGTGATTTCACGTTAACCGCATTCGGGGGAGCAGGTCCGCTTCATGCCTGTGAAGTGGCGGAACGCCTGGAGATTCCCCGCGTCCTGATCCCTTTCAACCCCGGCGTGCTTTGCGCCTACGGGCTGCTGATGTCCGATGTCATCCTGGAACACAGCCATTCCGTGATGGAGATCTTATCCCGCCAAACCCTCCAGAAAATAAACCGCATGCTCCAAAAGAGAGAACGATCTGCCCTCGAGCAGCTGCGCAAAGAGGGGCTGAAAAGGGAAGCTGTGCATATCGACCCACTTGTCGATGCCCGTTACCGGGGACAATCCTTTGAACTCACCATCCCCTTTACTGAGGATCTTGAAAGTGCGTTCCATAAAGCCCACCGGGACCATTACGGGCATCATTTTCCGGAACGCGATGTGGAGATCGTGAATCTCCGGGTCCGAGCGGTAGGTTCGATCACAAAACCTGCCCTTGATCCTGAACCCGAAAAGAGAAATGACGCTTCCTCGGCTCTGATCGGACAAAAGGAAGCCATGGTGCGAAAAGGAGATCCAGCTGCCCTATCCCTCTATGAACGCGATTCACTGCAGCCTGGAGCCCATTTTTCAGGTCCAGGGCTGGTTTTTCAGATGGACAGCACCACTTACCTGCCTCCCCGATGGAAAGCCCGGGTGGATGGGTACCGCAACTTGATCCTGGAGTGTGAAAGATGACCGTTGACGCCATCAGCCTGGGTGTCTTCAAAAACCTGTTTACCTCGGCCGCCGAGGAAATGGGAGTCACCCTGCAGCGGGCCAGCTTCAGCCCCAACATCAAAGAACGCCAGGATTACAGCTGCGCCCTTTTCGACGCCCGGGGACGCATGGTGGCCCAGGCAGCCCACATCCCCGTCCACCTGGGGAGCATGCCGGCTTCCGTGAAAAGCGCCATCGAGGCCTTTCCTGCAGTTCAACCCGGGGATATGATCATCCTCAATGACCCTTATCACGGCGGCACCCATCTCCCTGACATCACCATGGTTTCCCCGGTATTCGCGGAGGGTCGGCTCTGCTTTTTCGCCGCCAGCCGCGCCCATCACGCGGATGTAGGGGGTA
Organism: Anaerolineales bacterium; assembly: GCA_018335275.1. Classification (GTDB taxonomy): domain Bacteria; phylum Chloroflexota; class Anaerolineae; order Anaerolineales; family UBA11858; genus B10-G9. The sequence continues at coordinate 1,560 of JAGXKM010000146.1, forward strand.
TGGCGCCAGGATCCCTCCCCCTCAGCAGGGAACTTTACCAGGAGGGTTTGATCATCCCCCCCATCAAATTGGCGGAGGATGGCCAGATTAAAGCAGACATCCTGTCATTCATCACTGCAAACACACGGGCTCCAGAGGAAAGAAAGGGTGATTTAGGAGCCCAAATTGCAGCTCAACGCATTGGAGAACGACGACTTCTGGCGCTGATTGGTAAGTACGGGATAGAATCTGTTCAAGAGCACGCCCTGGCGCTGATGGAGTATTCCCGACGCATGACGGAACACGTTCTCACAAATATCCCGGAAGGGACATATTCCTTCCAGGACGCTTTGGAAAGCGCGGAACCCGCAGCGGAGGATATTCTCATCCAGGTTAGGATCACAAAACAGGGCTCCTCCATGACCGTCGACTTCACGGGCAGTTCGCCTCAGGTTACAGGTAATCTCAACGCGGTCAGCGCGGTCGTAAAATCCGCGACCTGGTACTGCGTTCACCTGCTTTCCAAAGAGAAGATCCCCATGAACCACGGCTGCTTCCAACCGGTTGATGTCATTGTTCCCCCTCGCAGCGTGCTTAACCCGGTTTTCCCGGCTGCCGTGGCCGCAGGCAACGTGGAGACCAGCCAGCGAATCGTTGACGTGGTCCTGGGTGCCCTGGCAAAAGCGCTTCCCGAGCGGGTTCCCGCCGCCAGCCAGGGGACAATGAACAACATCACGTTTGGAGGGGTTTCCGGAGAACAAGCCTTTGTCTTTTACGAAACCATCGGGGGAGGTCACGGCGCCGGACCGCAGGGCCACAGCCTCAGCGGGCGCCACAGCCATATGACGAACACCAGAAATACTCCCGTAGAAGCTATCGAACACACCTTACCGGTGCAAATTCTCCGTTATGAACTGCGGGAGGGATCAGGCGGGGCAGGTAAATATCGAGGGGGAAAAGGGATCAAGCGTGTCTACAAATTTCTCGCTCCGGCCAATGTGACCATCAACAGCGACCGGCGAAAAAATCCACCCTACGGCTTGCAAGGGGGAAAACCAGGCCAAACGGGAATCAACAGGCTCATCCGAGATGGGGTAGAAAGGCAGATCGGGTCCAAAGTTTCCCTACAGGTCAAGCCCGGGGATATTTTAGTCATCGAAACCCCCGGCGGCGGGGGGTGGGGAAACCCCGATTCAGGATAAGAATATCATTCCCCCAGTTTTCAAAATCTTTTATACAGAAGGTACATAAACCCGGATCGCTGCTCTCCCATCCAAGGGACATTTATATTCACATATCCCACAGCCGATGCACAAATCCCGTTCCACATGAGGCTGCTTGACGACACGCTTTTCCCCCTCTCTCCCCGTCACTTCGACCTCCTCCAGGTAAATCGCTTTATCCGGCACCGGGCACATCTCTTCACAAACGATACAGACCTCATGATCCGCCCAGGCTAAACACCGGTTATGGTCAATGTACGCCTTGCCCATCACCTGATCCCTCTTTTCTTCCAGACTGAGTTCAGGAATAGCGCCCACCGGGCAGACCTGGCCGCAGGCATGGCAGGAATAGTCGCAATAGCCTAACCTGGGGACCAGCACCGGCGTCCACAGCCCCTCTACACCGGCCTCAAAGAGGGCAGGGTGAATGGCACCTGTAGGGCAGGCATAGATGCATTCCCCACAGCGGAGACATTCTTGAAAGAAATCTTTTTCTCGCGTTCCCGGAGGTTGAATAAGACGGGGGTGCTTTCTTTCCGAAAAAGCGCTGCTGCCGATAAGTCCGATTCCGGCAACAGAAGCGCCCAAGCCGACCAAGGCCTCCCTTCTTCCCGGGTCATACGGTTCCCATGCGGCCATGGAAAGACCGAAGGGGAAAGAAACGGCCTGGCCGGGACAGGAAGGCAGGCATTCCATACACATTGTGCACTCGCTTGGATTGCTGTCCACACCTCCCTCGGTCGTATAAATGGCGCCGGTCGGACAGACATCATCACATATCCCACACCCTGAACAGCTCTCACTGATGTGGTGCTTCATTAAACTCACTTTGCCCAACAATCCCAAAAGCCCCCCAAGTGGGCAAAGATACCGGCACCAAAACCGCGGCGCGGCCAGGTTTAACCCCAGGACAGCGAGGAAAATGCCCCCATATAATGCCGTGTACCGGAAAAATAAGGGGGTACTCGGTAAAATGCCAGGGCGCAGAAAACTATCCACTCTGCCTACCGCCATCTGCAAGAAGGGAATGGTATATAAAGCCCGCTCTGCAGCTGTCACCAGATGATCGAGCGCCGGTAAGATCGCTGAAGAGAAAGTACGGTAGAGGATTGACAGGGGGTCAAGCACCAACAACGTCAAATTCGTGAAGATCGCTGCGATGAGGATGGTGATCAAAAGGACATATTTCAGGCTGCGCCATCTCTCTGGGGGCAGCGGTCGATTTGCCCCGTTCCTTCTCAAGGGAATCCAATCCAGTAGGCTGCCCAGGGGGCACAGCCACCCGCACCACACCCTCCCGAAAACCAACGTCAAAGTGATCGTGATCAGAGCCAACGCGGAACCGGCCAGGAATTGGCGGCTGGCCAGGGCATGGGAGATCATCGCCAGAGGATCAAGCCTGAGCGGGAGTTTCACCAAAGCCGTCTTCAGGTTCCCCTCAGCAGGATTGGATGAGAAAACCTGCCCACTTCTAAGCGTGAGAAAAGAAGCAAGAAAGAGCAAAAAGGCCAGGACCTGG
>JAGXKM010000147.1 GCA_018335275.1 Anaerolineales bacterium
TCCAGGAAAAGGCGCTGCGTTTTGGCGACGCCCTGCTGGTCTTTGGTCCCCGGAGCAGACTGCGTTTGCTGGCAAAAGAACCTGATTTCATCAACCTCAGCGAGGAGGTCCAGGAGCCGCCCCGCCTGCGCAAGGCTCCCCTGGCCATGGGAATCATGGCATTGGTTTTAATCTCGGTCACCGCCGGCTGGATCCCGATCTCGGTTGCTGCGGTGACCGGGGCGGCGTTGATGGTCCTCTCCGGAAGCCTGACCATGGAGGAGGCCTACCGATCCATTGAGTGGAAGGCGGTCTTTCTGATCGCCGGCATGCTCCCGCTGGGCATCGCCATGGAGCAGACCGGGACAGCCCGCTTCCTGGGAGAAGGGATGGTGTCTTTGGTTGGGGGGTTAGGGCCCCGGGCCCTGCTGACTGGCCTGTTTCTGCTCTCCGTGCTGGCTTCTCAGGTCATGCCCAACCCGGCGGTGGCTGTGCTCCTGGCGCCTATTGCCCTCAATGCTGCCAACAATCTGGGCGTTTCGCCTTACCCGCTGATGATGGGTGTGGCCTTATCCGCCTCGGCGGCCTTTTTGAGCCCGGTGGGACACCCTGCCAATATGCTGGTCATGGGTCCGGGCGGGTACCGCTTTTCCGATTACATCAAGGTTGGGCTGCCCCTGACTCTGGTCACCCTGATCGTGGTCGTCCTTATCCTACCCTTGGTGTGGACATTCTAAAGGCGGGGAACCTCCCTTTTTCCTGACCTTGTTCCGCTGGAACGCTTAAACCCAAACAAGGTGATGCACCAGTTGAAGCCTGGCTGGGTGGAAACATGCGCCAGGAGGGCTTCGGGGGGTGGATGAAGAAAAGGACCACAAGTTGGTTTTGGGGTATTTGTCACATGTTGTGGATTGTGTTTCTCCCATGGCTTAATCATGAGGTGCCAGATCCAAAAGCAGTTTTGCTTTTCGAGTGTCTATTCACAGACCTCGTCCCTGAGGACCACAATAAAACCCTGTTTTCTTCTATTGAAGGTTGGTATAATCCACACCGCCTTCATTTCAGTGTTGGATTTCTAACCCTTATTCAATGCGAAATGAAATTTTTTTCAATCTTTACAACACAAGCCCATCAGCGTCCATCAAAACAGAGGAATTCCAGTTTGTGGATATTTTAAAGAATTTATTGACAGCTTTTACGAATAACGCAATTTTTGAAGCAATTCAGGCCGGCGGGGTTTGGAGTGTAATTCTGGGCGGCTTTATTGAGCAGGTTATTGTTCCACTTCCTTCCCCAATTATTCCTATGGCAGCAGGGTTTTTATTTGTTCCAGCTGGCGCAGTTGGTTTTCTCTTTATATTAAAAGAGCTTACCCTGAAGGCGGCTTTACCTTTTGCTGTTGGATCTACCGTAGGCTCAACGATGGTTTATTTGATAGCCTGGTACGGCGGTAAACTTTTAATCAATAATCTTGAAAAGTGGTTAGAGATTACCTGGGAAGACGTTGAGGCCATTAAAGCCAGGTATTTTAATGAAACATCAGCTGATGAGCTTGTTATCTTTCTGTCAAGGGCGATTCCGATTATTCCTTCTGTACTTTTTTCTGCGGCAAGCGGGGCACTTAGAATTAAACCCTGGAAGTTTTATTTGTATACAGCTTTGGGACTTTTTGTAAGAGGAATTCTGCTTGGGTGGTTGGGTTGGCAGAGCGGAGAGGCCATTTTTGCTGTTTCTGAAGGTGTAGACAGGTGGGAAACAGTATTTACGATTGGACTTTTAGCGATCTCCTTTGGATTTCTTGTTTGGGCTTATTTCAAGAGAAAAGATTGGCTCGCTTCTCTAAGAGAAGCAAATCAATAATCTTAGCTTGTGTACAATTTCCCCGCAAATAATCAATTGTCAGAATCGCCGATACCCAAGAGGGCATTAGGACGGAACAGCTATCCACAGCGCATGGCAAAGAACCAGGTCGTGAAAGGAGCTGTGAATACGCCATTAAGGTCCGATCCGCTGGGCTCATCCATAAAAGCGACAAGGATGCGTATGAGCAGCTGATTGATGAGGTTTTCGATCACCGGGTCAGCTCTGCAACGGACCCTCACCAGCGGGAGCAGGGTGGCTGTGTATAGAGCAAAGATATCGGTATGTATGATTGCTGTATATACGGCTGCCAGTATTGTTATGCGACCCGGAGTCAGGGATTTCCGGGATCAAGGAGCTGGTTGACCAGAGCCCTCTGGCGGATGATCGATGGAAACCCAACCTTGAGTGGATTGGGTTTGAGGGAAATTCTGCAAGGATAGATATGAAAGAACCTACACCATTTCTTTCCGTGGTTGTCTTGGCTCTGAATGAAGAGCTGTTCATCACTCAGGTTCTCTCACGGATCGCCTCGAGAAGCGGTTTGGAACAACTGGAACTCATCGTGGTGGATGGAGGTTCAACGGATCGAACCGTTTCGATCGCTTCTCGCTTTGGTTCTGTGGTGAACAGCCCCCCGGGCCGCGCCACACAGATGAACCGCGGGCTGCGGGAGGCGTCCGGACAGGTGGTGCTTTTCTGCCATGGCGACACCATCCTCCCGGTGGATTTTGGATATACTGTGCAGGTTGCTCTCCAGGACCCGGGTGTAGTAGGCGGGGCCTTCCGTCCTATCTATCGACCCGCCCATCCTATGTTAACGGGCCTATCCTGGGTGCTGCGGCTGGATACACCCTATTTGATGTTCGGGGACCAGGCCATGTTTGCCCGGAGTTCTGTGCTGAAGGGAATGGGCGGAGTCCCCCAGCTTCCACTGATGGAAGACGTCGCCCTGGCTCTGGCTCTGTCTAATCAGGGAACCTTGATCCGCTTACGGGATCAAGTGGAGACTTCTTCGCGCAGATTCTTGGAACACGGTGTGTTCCGCCAGCTCATTCTCGATATCCGATTGCTTCTGGCATACCATCTTTTCAGGATCTCACCCGCTGACCTGGCTGCCCGATACCGGGTGACTGCCCGGGATCAAACCCTGGATCCAGACCGCCGTGGAGTGATGGTGGGTGTGATGGCCAAGGCTCCCTTACCGGGACATGCGAAAACGCGGCTTGGAAAGGATCTGGGTAAGGAACAGGCTCTGGCAATTTACGGCTTGATATTGAAAAATACATTAAATAAGTTAGAGAAGCTGCCAGTGGGTTTTCATCCCTTGCTTTTGGCAGCCGGGAAACGGGATCAGGCATGGTTTCAGGAGCATTATCCTGGTTGGCAGATCAAGCGCCAGGTGGGAGGGACCTTGGGAGATCGGTTGCAAAAAGCCAGTGAACAAATGTTTTTAAGCGACGCTCAGAAAGTTATCCTGGTCGCTGCTGATGTACCTGATGTAGGGGTCTCAGAGGTTCTGGATGCAGCCCGGGGACTGGATGAAGCACATTTGATTCTGGGTCCGAGCCCAGATGGGGGATATTATTTGATCGGCATCGACCAGCCCTACCCCGAACTTTTTCAGGATATTCACTGGGGAAGTGAGCGTGTCTTGGAACAAACTAGGGCAAAGGCCCAGTTTTTGGGGTTGAAGATCCAGATGCTGTCCCCGTTGATGGATATTGATACCGGTCGCGACTGGAAAATGCACCAAAACGAAAATTTAGGAGAAGGGTGAAATGGAAAATACCTCCCGAAAGAGATCCAGCCTTTTCTCAGCGCTGGTTCGGAACCAGTAAAAGCAGCTGCTGGCCGGGAGGATTGATGATATCGTCTCACTCCGTTTCTGCCTCAGTAAAAGTCCAGGTAAGTCTCGATGGGAGAGATGGGTCAGAACCGGGGTTGGGCAGAAAGGGGCTAACGGCCCTTTCCCCGGCGGCTGTTTTTTCAGGACCTCTTTCAACATCCCAATCTATCAGGGAAGGTACTCTGCCCTCACTACAGAAAAGAACGCACCTTCCCGAATGGAAACGTAGAGATCTCAAAACCTGAGCTTCGCTGCCCGAACCTCTTCACGGACGGCTCTTTACCGAAAGATCGCCATTCCCTCAGCGTAGTTCTCATTGATGGCCAGGATGATATCCACATTGCACAGGGCCTGGTCGTGATAAGTAAACTCTCCCTGAAATGTCGGGCCCGCTGTGCGCCGTACATTGTTATCCACCAGCTGCAGTCCATAATAAGAACCGGAAAACGATCCTGTGATTAGGTGATCATTGACCACCGATTGCTGGTAGTTGAGAGCTTCTGTGTTGTAACCCAGCACCCCTTCCTGGATTCCGGTGACGTTGCTGATGGTGCCAATTCCTAACTCGGTCATCAGCGAACCGACCAT
>JAGXKM010000148.1 GCA_018335275.1 Anaerolineales bacterium
GGATTCCTCGCTGCGCTCGGAATGACATTCAGGGATCCCTAAAAACGCGGGAAGCGGCGCAGGATGGTGGCGGTATCAGGCAGGGCGACCCGTTCCCCGGAGCTCAGCTTTGAAAGATCCTTCCCCTTTCTTCTGGACACATCCTGATAAATATAAATCAGGGTTCCCTTTTTTGCATAGCGCTGATTAATATAAGCCTGACCCAGGAAATATCCGTCAGTATCGCTCGAGCAGCTGGTCACCCGTCCGATCATCCGCCCGACTTCATCCATCACCGGATCCCCGTAATGGGCCCTGCGCACCCGTTTCTCACTGAAACGGAAGCGGACCACCACGCTGTCGCGCTCATTTTCCTGCTCAATGAAGGCCTTCCTGCCAATAAACCAGGGTTTATTGGTCTTCACGAAAGAAGCGAATCCAGCATCTCCCACGCCCAGGTTCATCGACCCCCCAAACTCGTGCCCGTAAAGGGGCAGCCCTGCCTCGGTACGCAAGGAATCCCGGGCACCTAAACCACAGGGTTTAATGCCAAATTTCTCCCCCGCATCCAGCAGAGCTGTGAACAGATCCGGCGCCTGATCGGGGTGGACAAAGATCTCATAAGCAGTCTTTTCCCCCGTGTATCCAGAACGAGCGACCACCACATCCAAGCCGTTGACGTTCGCTTCGCAGACTTCCGCCCAGCGCAGATGGCGGATCTTCCTTCGATCATCCTCGTTGATATCCAGGGCGAGGAGAATGTTCTGGGATTGGGGGCCCTGTAAAGCGAGGTCCACCCGCTGATCCTCCCCCTCCGCTGGATCCCGCAGGTTTCGCAGCTGGACACCGCGGCCATAAGCCCTGCTCCAGGGGCGGTGGTTGTCCACTTTGACCTCACCCTTCCGGACAGCGTTCAACCAGGCCCAATCTTTTGCATCATTGGCAGCATTGACTACAGCCATATACTCCTGATCGCAGCGCCGGTATACGAGTAGATCGTCGATCACTTCGCCGTCCGGAGTCAATAAATGAGTGTAAAGGGATTCATTCACTTTCAGGGAGGAGACATCATTCGCGCACACGCTGTCCAGAAAGGCCATGGCATCCGAGCCTTCCGCTTGGTAAACACCCATATGCGTGACATCGAACAACCCTGCTGTTTCCCGGACCGCGCGGTGCTCCTCAAGTACGGATTCATACCGGACCGGCATTTCCCATCCCGCAAAAGGGACCATCCTGGCCCCTAACTCGACATGGATGTCATACAGGGACGTCCTGCGCAGCGGGGCCGTATCCTTTTTCTCCCAGGTGAATTCAGGCAGAGCCCGGCCTTCCCCATCGGGTATGCCGAGGTAGAACGGCTTATCCACACTGCGGGTTTCCCCTTCCACCAGATCTTCAACCACGAAATCCGTTTCCCGGACAATGACAGGTCCCGGGACCTTTCGCCTCACATCCTCATCCACCCGCACATAGCCGTCCGACAAGGCCCGGAGCCAAGCCAGAACCAAACCAGCGTCCTCCGAGGGAACCGTCAAATGAAAGCATTCCAGGTTCGTGCAGCTGAGCATCCCTTCCACATCCCCATCAGGCGTAGAAAGGATCGTGGGCTGCTTATCGCCCATTTGGAGGGATTCGATATCGCTGGAGACGACGAAATTCAAAAACTCGCGCACTTTTTCACCGCAGACGATGTACGTGGCATAAGGATGCTCATCATCCGGTTCATCATCGAGGTAGTAGAAGTGCGGATATCCGTGTTCTGTGGGCTGGTGATCAATCCCCGCCCGCTGGGCTAAATCACGAATCTTGAGTTTGGCTTCTTCCAGAACATCAAAGTCCACCTTGGCCCGCAGCTTCTTACCGCGATAAAACGGCTCACAGGAAAATAAAACATCCGCGATGATGTCCGCTAACTCCCGGGTTTCCTTTTCTTTGAAACCGCGCTGTGTGATCCAGGGGGTTCCCATCCTGACCCCGGAAGGGTTCCGGGCAGATGTATCGCCGGGGATAGTATTGCGGTTGGTGACAATACCCGCCACATCCAGGATCCTGGCTGCCAAATCACCGCTCAACCAGGCGCCGTCTTCTCCGCGGACGGATTTCGTATCGATGTTCATCAAGTGCGTGTTTGTGCCTCCAAAGGGGATCCGGAAGCCCCGTTTTTCCAATTGTTCCGTGAGCACCAAACAGTTCTCCATGATCTGCCCCTGCAGGTCCCTGAACTTTTCGGTTTGAGCCAGTTTAAAGGCCAGGGCCATGGCTCCAAAGACATTCACATGCGGTCCCCCCTGCTCGCCGGGGAACACCGCTCGATCGATCTTCTCGATCAGATCCAGGTTCGTGCTCATCAGAATCGCGCCTCTCGGCCCACACATCGTCTTATGGGTGGTGGAAGAGATGATATCCGCGTACCCAATCGGTGAGGAATAATGTCCGGCGACAATGAGACCCGATACATGGGAGATGTCCGCCAGTAAATAGGCGCCGACCTTCTCAGCGATCTCACTGAACCGTTTCCAATCCAGCTGCCAGGAATAAGATGAAACCCCGGCGATGATCATGCGCGGCTCATGTTCCACCGCCAGGCGCTCCAGCTCATCATAATTAATGCGCTCCGTTTCCGGATCCACAGAATACGAAACGATGTCGTAATACTCCCCGGAGCGGTTGACGCGGGAGCCGTGGGAAAGGTGGCCGCCGTGAAGAAGGTTCATGCCCATCACTTTGTCGCCCAGATTCAGGAGTCCGTGATAGACAGCATTGTTGGCCGGACTCCCCGAGAGGGGCTGGACGTTGACGTAGATATCAATCGGCTCCTTGCCATTGGCAGCAAAAGCCTGGGCTGCACGCTGCGATGCCAGGGCTTCCAGCACATCCGCGTATTCCACCCCTTTGTAATAACGGTCGTCAGAGAATCGGCGGTAATCCGCGAGCAGTTTATCAAAATCAAACAGTTCATCCTCGGTCAACCCGCCCGTCAAATCATACGCATACCCTTCTGCGTATATATTATGAAAAGCGGAACCCAGGGCATCCCGAACGGATTGCGGGGCCATGCTTTCACTGGGTATCAAAATGAGCTTTCGAAACTGCCGCTCTGCCTCAATGTCCAACAGGGTCTGCAGTCTGGAATCGAAATCAGATATTTGACCACGAAACAGGTAATCTTCCATTATCCTCTCCAACATTAACACCCAGTCAACCCGCCGCCAGGTGAATATATGTGACCTTTAAAAGCCCTAAAATAAATTGTAGTCTGAAGCAGGACACGGGTCAAGCTGGAATAAAAAACCCCTCATGACCCTCTCATAAAAACCCATGTCCCGCTTCAAGAAAAGCGAGGCGGAAACAGCGGGTCAAGACGCTGATCATCCGGCCCTTTCCCTCCCGGGCAGGGAAAAGCTGTGTTCAGTTATCCTTTGATCTGCCCTTCATAAACAGGTATCCAAGAACAGAGATCACGATGGTCGCCCCCGAAATCAACCAGGTGGAACCCTGCACGCGCCGCAGCGCCCGTAATTTAGCGGGAATGTCTAACTGCTTCCAAAATCCCCGCTGCCGGCGGTTCTTTTCGCGTGCTTCCAGGATCCTGTTGGTCAGGAAGGATTCCACTTCCCCGCTGGAGAAAAAGGTCACCAGCCCTGTCAGGAGATCACTTCTCTCCTCGGAGCGGGATGGTTTTGCTTCCCGGATTTCTTGATAAGCAGCGGTCGTCTGCTCCACGATTTCTGACCAATCAAGGTGCTTGACCCGTTCCTGGGCCTGCTGACACATCTCCGCATACTCCGCCTGCTCCAACTGGCATATGTCACGAATGCGATCTGCAAACTCTTCGGGAGGGGTCTCTTTTTCCAACCAGCATCCCACCTGGGTATTGACAAGTTCATCAATCGTCTCGTTTGACAAACCCACCACCGGGGTCCCCGATGCCAGCGCTTCAATGACCACCAGGCTCTGGACCTCCATCTTGGAAGCAGAGGGGAAAACATGAGCCATCTCCAGATATGCCGGAATCCGCTCATGTTCCACCTGACCGACGAACTCCGCGTTGTGCAAATCGTGTTGGGCGATATACCCTTGAAGCTTCTCTTTGTATTCCTGCTTGAGCGCTTTGCCGATGAACTTCATGGTGTAGTTTTCCGGGAGATGCCTCAGGACCTCGAGCAAATAGGCTTGATTTTTACGCTCCGAAATAAAGCCGATGAACGTGATCACCTTTTCTTGAGCATCAATATCCGCAAACTGACAGCCCTGATAGTGCTGAAGATTCCTGCCGTTAGGGATGACGT
>JAGXKM010000149.1 GCA_018335275.1 Anaerolineales bacterium
GTTGGGCATCTTCACCTAAGCGTTCATATCGCTGTTCTGCTAAGGCTGCATCCTGGTTGAGGGCATAAGAGTCGATCGCCATCCGTAAATACTCGACTTTCAGATCATCACGCAGCTGGGAAACAGTCGTGTCTTCCCATTCTACGGGATCGATCACCCAACCGTATAACAAACCTAACAAGATTCCAAAAACCAATCCCACCACCGCCATGATGGGTGGGCTTTCCAGGCCATGTTCGATGTAGTTCCGAATCTTATCCATAATCATTCTCCATGACTTACAGGGTATTGTAGGAACAAAAATCTATATAATGGTATTTTAGACGAGAGAGAGCATTCCTGCAATGTTTCCAAAATACCATCCATTTCACCCTTGTTAGATGCAAGCTTTATGCCAAGCCCTAAATAAAACCCGGCTTTCCACGGCCTCCCGATCTTTTCCCCCTGCTCTTTACCTATACGCAATGATTGAAGTATTCAGGGCTCCCCCGCCCCTTTTCCTCTCCTTAATACCTTCAAAGACTGGCACGGGGAACACGTGGATCCCGTCTATTTCCCCGGAAATTTGGGGAATTTATTCTTCTTTTGAAAACTCATCTAAGGAGAATTCTTTCTCGCACTCCTTGCAGACGGCATGCTGCTTATTTTTGACTAACAACAATCCCCCGCAATCTGGACATGGAGGGGATAAAGGTCTCTTCCAGGTTGAAAACTCGCACTCCGGATAATTGGAACAGCCGTAGAAAACCCTCCCTCGCCGCGTCCGCCGCTTGACGATATCCCCTCCATCTTCAGGACAGGTGACACCGATTTTTTCCAACCAGGGTTCTGTGTGACGACATTCCGGGAAATGACTGCAGCCGATGAATTTTCCATGCCGACCCCAGCGGAGGACGAGATCATGCCCACATTCAGGACACTTTCTGCCAATCGGCTGAGCCCCGACATCTACTTCAGGCATTTCCTCCCGGGCATGTTCCACTCGCTTGGAAAACGGACCATAAAACTCCTCGACAACCTCCTGCCATGGTTGCTCTCCAGATGCGACCTGGTCAAGGTTAGATTCCATTTTCGCTGTGAAATTCACATCGACTATCTGAGGAAAAAACTCCACCAGGAGGTCATTGACCGTGACCCCGATTTCAGTGGGCGCCAAACGCCGGTCTTCTTTTTGGACGTAAGCCCGCCTCTGCAGGGTATCCATGATGGGTGCGTATGTGGAGGGACGGCCAATGCCGTTCTCCTCCAACTCACTCACCAAGGACGCTTCAGAATACCTCGCGGGAGGTTTGGTAAAGTGCTGTTCTGGCAATAATCGCTCCAGATCCTGGTCCTGCCCTGCTTTTAAGTCTTTGGGAATCCGTTCCAAGTCCTTTTTCGCCTGGCGCTCTTCCCGATTTGAACGATCGTATACTTTGAGGAAACCCGGGAATCGAATGGAGGAGCCGGAAGCTCGCAGTAAATAGGCGTGCTCCTTCCCGTCTGCCCCGATGATCACCCGCAGCGTATCATATACTGCCGGCGCCATTTGGCTGCCCAGAAAACGCTGCCAGATAAGTTCGTAAAGTTGATACTGGGATCGCGTTAAGTGCTTCTTGATCTCGTTGGGCGTTCTATTCACCCCCGTGGGGCGGATCGCCTCGTGAGCTTCTTGAGCCCGTTTCGCCTCTGTCTCGTATTCAGGAACCTCTTGAGGCAGGTATTTTTCTCCGAATGTTTCCTGGATGTACACCCGGGCTTCTTTCTGGGCAAGTTCGGAAACATGGGTGGAATCCGTCCGCATATAGGTGATCAATCCCGTTTCACCCCCGTTTCCCACATCAATACCCTCATATAATTGCTGGGCAATCGCCATGGTTTTCTTTGCGGAATAATTCAGCTGCCGGGAGGCATCCTGCTGCAAAGTGCTGGTGGTGAAAGGAGAGTATGGGTTGCGCCTGCGTTCACCCCGGCGCACTTTCCGGACCTGGTAACGGGCGTTCTCCATGTCTCCCAGTATGGTTTTTACTTCTTCTTCTGACTCCAGTTTAAACTTGTTGCCATCGATCCGGGAAAGCCCCGCCACATACGTCGCCCTTCTCCCCTCTGCATGATCGGGCCGGAGTTCTGCATCCACTGACCAGTACTCATCGGGAACAAAGGCTTCTATCTCCCGCTCTCGTTCCACGATCAAACGCAAAGCGACAGACTGAACCCGCCCTGCGGATAATCGGCTGCGAACTTTTTTCCACAAGATGGGACTGATTTTATACCCGACCAAACGATCAAGGATCCGACGCCCCTGCTGAGCATTCACAAGATCCATGTTTAAACCTGCCGGATTTGCAAAAGCATCTTGGATGGCAGTTCGGGTGATTTCATGAAAAACAACCCGTTTGGTCAGGTCGGGATCCAACTCCGCGGATTCCATCAAATGCCAGGCAATGGCTTCCCCCTCCCTGTCCATATCCGTAGCCAAAATTACCTCTTCCACCCCTTCTGCCATGCGCTTAATCTCTTTGACCACATCCCGCTTCTCATTCGGTACCCGGTACCGGGGTTCAAAGTTGTTCTCCACATCCACGGAGAGCTTCGTTTTCAGCAGATCTCGGATGTGACCCACAGAGGCTTTCACCCGATAATCATCACCCAGGTAACGACCGATCGTCCGCGCTTTTGCCGGTGATTCGACGACAACTAATTTACCATTACGTTCCTTTTTTTTCTTTCGCCGTTTTGTGTTTTTAGGAGGTTCCAAACCTTCATGAGCCTCCGTTTTTCCCATCCGGAACATATTCGTCCCACACTCTGCACAAGTCCCCCGTGTACCCGGTGTCCCTGTAGCCGTGAATACCGCCTCAGGATTTTGCATTTCTCGTTTCGATTTACACTTCACACAATAAGCTTCCAAAACAACTACCTCCCAATAAAATCCAACGCAAAGAATATTCTCCCTAACAAACTCATACGGTCTGGCATTCATCCAGACCGAAGAGGGTCCTTCTGCTATAAATCAGTTCATGATTGTACTATAAAAATTCCGTTCGCCCTTTTTCTTTTAATATGTTTACTACCTCCCGCACTCGCTGGGCTTGATCCTTTTTACAAACCAGAAGGATATCCCCTGCGTCCACGATCACCATATCTTCGATGCCAATGGTGACCACGGTGCGGGGGTTTTCCGTGGTATCGATCAATGTCCCGCTGGTATCAACCCCCAGATGATCCGCTTCACGAATGACGTTCACGTTTTCCTGGGATGCCAAAACATCATACAATGCGTCCCAGCTTCCCACGTCCCGCCAATCCAAATCCTCCGCGGGCAAGACCGCAACCCGGTCAGCGTTCTCCATGATACCAAAATCAATCGTTTCGGGAAGGATATCCGGCCATACTCGCCCCAGAACCCGATCTTGGGCTGCCGTGCCCCACACCGAAGCGATTTCCTCCAATTGGGCCGCCAAACGCGGCATATACCGGTCAAATTCTTTAAAAATCCTCTCCACACGCCAGATGAACATCCCTGAATTCCAGACATACTCACCGCTGGACGCCATGGTTTTTGCCTTTTCGATTTCCGGTTTTTCCGTGAACTGCCTCACCTGATAGACATCCAAACCTTGATAGACGCCCAGTTTTTCACCCTTTTGGATGTAGCCGTATCCCGTGGCCGGGTAGGTGGGCGTGATACCCAGGGTCACTAAATAATCATCCCGGGAAACCCGGTAGGCCGCATCCAACAAAGCCTGAAATCCGGAGACGTTCCCGATCACATGATCCGCGGTCAATATCGCCATCACAGCTTCGGGATCACGATCCCTTAATGCTGTAGCCGCCATCCCCACCACCGAGGCGGTTCCCCGCGGCATAGGTTCAAGGAGAAAATTTTCTCGAGGGATCTGGGGACACTGCGCATGCAGCACATCCGCCTGATCCTGCACAGTGACAACAAAAATGCGGTGGAAAGGGAACACCCCTTCTAAACGATCCACCGCCGTTTGATACAGGGAGCGTTCACCCGTCAAAGCCAACATCTGTTTGGGACGTTTATGGCGAGATAAAGGCCACAAACGGGTTCCGCCCCCGCCAGCCATAATTACTGCATAATAATTTTCGTACATACTGCCCACCTTGCGTTGTTTATTAAGAAAGAGGACCTGACCTTCTCACCCTTCGACATCGTACGTCACGTCGCTTTCACCGACAGCCATATACTGCATTGCTCCCGTCTTGCGGACCAAGCCTTTGACCTCCATGACAGCCAAAGTGGAAGTCACCTTTTCGAC
>JAGXKM010000030.1 GCA_018335275.1 Anaerolineales bacterium
AGCGATGGTAAGACCATCTACTGAGACCACAGCGGAGGCTTCAATCTCTGGTGTCGCTGCTTGCATTTCCCGCAAACGCTTAACCATTTCATCCGCTCTTGATTTGGCCATAAACCCATCTCCTTCGTCAAAGCTGGTTATGGTTAGAGTTTACCATAACTTGGTGGGTGAGGAAAAGAATGACAAAGATGCGGTCATTCCTTCTTCCCTGGATATGACATCTCACGGGAGACATTTCTTGATGCCATCGCTTGTTCAGCGGAGGATCGGATGTCGGAGCAGGTGTTGCTTGCGATGGATGGGGTGATGTTGCGAGAGTGTGTCTGCCATGGATATCTTGCTGCATTATAACATGGTATAGTGATAGAGATTTGAGGCTTGAAAATCGATCAAGCGGGAAGGAATGGGGAGCAGGATAGGGGCTATTCGTTGACCACCTCTGCACCTCATGTTACACTAGGAAGCCGCTATGCGCCTTTCATTATCTGCTTTTTTGGGTATTTTTTTGGTTCTGGGCTTTGCGTTTCCGGGGATGGCCTCTGATGTCGCTCAGGCCCCCACCATCTCTCCTGAAGTGGTGATAAGCAAACCCCGGGCAGGTGAAGCGCTGCAGGGCGTGATGATTGTCGAAGGCCGAATTCGAGGAGATTCCTTGTCCTTGGCGCGGTTGATGTTCCGTTATGCCTCAGAAACTTCCGGTACCTGGTTTATTATTTCTGAGGTAGATTTTGAGGACGAGGGAAGTTCTCAACAAGAGTTCCGCCTGGAATGGGATACAACGACAGTGTCGGACGGGAATTACGACCTGCGGGTCATTGCGGTTTATAGAGGAGAGCAGGAGGTGGGGGCGACGGTCTCAAATCTGCGGATCAGGAATTATTCTCCTATTGAAACTTCAACGCCCCGGCCCCGGGGGACGACAAGCCCGACCCAGGCGACACCGGAAACCCCTGACCGGACCCCTGTTCCGACCCCGACCCCTTTTCCCCCGAACGCAGTCACCTTGCAACGAGGGGAAATCATAAACGCCTTGGAAAAAGGGTTAGCAGCCGCGGGAGGGCTCTTTTTGGCCCTCGGCGTGTACCATGTGGTTAAGAAATGGCGGCGTTAAAGCTCCCTGGGAAAATGAATGGATGTGATCATGTCTGAGAAAAATCGCCCGTACCTGATTGTGGGGCTGGGAAATCCAGGCCCGGAATATCATCACAACCGCCACAATCTGGGCTTTATGGTGCTCGACCGCCTGGCGGAGGAGTTGGGCGTTTCCTTTTCGAAGATGAAAATGGAGGCTTTTTTCACCCGGGCCCGGTACAAAGGCCGGAGAGTGATCCTGGCTAAACCCCAGACCTATATGAATCAGTCCGGGCGAGCTGTCAGGTCACTGCTCCGTTTTTATAAGATTCCCCTTGAGAGGCTGTTGGTCGTCTACGATGATGTCGATCTGCCGTTGGACAGCCTGCGCCTGCGTCCCAACGGAAGCGCAGGGGGGCAGAAAGGGGTGAAGTCGGTGATTGAAAAACTGGGTACGAAAGAATTCGCGCGGTTAAGGGTGGGTGTTGGACGACCTCCCGGGAGAATGACGGTCTCCTCCTATGTCCTGAAAGATTTCTCTCCCGAAGAGCGGGATGTATTGCCTTTTATCTTGGGGGATGCCGTTCAGGCTGTATTGACGTTCATCGTTGAGGGCATTCATCAGGCGATGACCCAGTATAATCGAACCTCTACTTAGTGACAATCATGCAAGATTATGTGAAACGAAGGCTGCAAGAACAGCCCGCCGTCCTGGAGCTTGTTAAATTGATCCGACATGAAAAGATCCCCTCTGAACATGTCGGGTTGCCCCAGGCTGTCCGGATGCCTGTTTCCGCAGCTATCCGTGATCAAATACATGTCCCTGTCTTACTTTTGACGGGTCGAACGAGTCGGGCTTTTGTGCTCCGGGACGAGTTTTCGTTCTGGGCGCCGGAGGAGGGACCTTTCTTTTTTCCCGAACCGGATCCGCTCTTTTATGAGAAAGTCTCCTGGAGCAGGAAAACCCGTCAAAACCGGATCAGAGTGCTCAGTACACTGGCTGCGTCTATGATCCCCGGGGATAAAGGGGAAAAGAAACCGGTGATCGTAGCACCGGCTCGGGCTGCGATGACCAGGACCCTGCCGCGGAGGAGTTTCCTGACTTTCACACGGCTGCTCCGAACGGGTCAAAAAATCTCTCTGACTGAACTTGTCCGCTCTTGGGTTAGAAAGGGTTACGAAGGGGCTTCCATCGTCATCGCCCCCGGTCAATTTGCCCGCCGCGGCGGCATTCTTGATGTCTGGCCCCACGGCGACTCGTTTCCAACCCGGATCGAATTTTTTGGGGATGAGATTGACATGCTCCGTAAATTTGATCCCGATTCCCAGCGGACCATTGAGATCGTTGAAGAAGTGAAAATCACCCCGGCCAGGGAATACCTTCTTCCCGGAGGGGAGGATTGGGAAGAAGATGAAACTTCGGAATATCATATCCCCTTATTTCACCCGGAACGATCTACATTCTTAAGTTTCCTTCCCCCTTCCACGCTGATCATCATCGATGATTGGGACATGCTGCGTGGAGCAGCGTTGGACATAGAAGAGCAAGCTTCCTCCTTACGGACGCGATACATTGAAGATGAATCTCTTCCTGAGGAGTACCCTCTCCCTTACTTGCCCTGGGAGGATTTCAGCGCTCGCTTGAAGGACCGAACCCCCCTGATCCTGGGCCCGGTTTCTGATCTGGGCCCCGATTCCCTTTCCGGCATGTTTCAGCCCAACCGCCGCTTTGGGGGAGAATTGAAACCGTTTATCTCCCATGTCAGTCAGCTTCAAAGGGAGGGAGCAAAGGCGATCATCGTTTCCCGGCAAGTCCCCCGTCTGGAAAATATCTGGCAGGAGCGCGTTCCCACCCCTCCCTCTCCCACCTTTGTGAAGGGGAACCTGGACGATGGCTGGAGGATGAGGGCGGAAAAAGGACCTGATGTATATCTCTTTTCAGATGGCGAGATCTTTGGCTGGGAGCGCGTGCAACCTCGCCGGCGGCCATTCCAGCAGGCCCATCCACCTGAGGTCGATTTCAGCGATCTTGACGTGGGAGAATGGGTGGTCCATTTTGACCATGGGATTGGCAAATTCGTTGGCCTGGTGCACAGGACTTTGGGGGGTGTGAAAGGGGAGTATCTGGCCGTTGAATATGCCGAAGGGGACAAACTCTACGTTCCAGCAACCCAGGCTGATCGACTCAGTCGATATGTCGGTCCGGATCCCAGCGAACCGCGGATTACGAGGTTGGGGAGCGTCCGTTGGAGTCAGGTGAAGTCTCAGGTTCGGGAAGAAGTGGAAAAAATCGCCGGTGATCTCCTGGAGCTCTACGCCCGCCGCGAGGTGGTAGAAGGCCATGCTTTCAGTCCTGATACACCCTGGCAGCGGGAGCTGGAAGCCAGTTTCCCCTATGTGGAGACGGAAGATCAACTCCGGGTCCTAGAAGCGGTCAAGCATGACATGGAACAGCCCAAGCCTATGGACCGCTTGATTTGCGGGGATGTCGGTTACGGGAAGACGGAGATCGCCCTCCGGGCGGCTTTCAAAGCGGTCATGGATGGCAAACAGGTCGCGTTTCTGGTGCCGACGACCGTTCTCGCTCAACAGCATTATGATACCTTCCTGGAGCGGATGTCCGCCTTTCCGGTTGAGATTCGCATGCTGTCCCGCTTCCGCACCCGCAAGGAGCAGGGCCTGATCCTGCAGAATTTGGCCCGGGGCAGCGTGGACATTGTGATCGGCACCCATCGTTTGTTATCATCCGATGTCGTTTTCCATGATTTGGGGCTTTTGGTGGTAGATGAGGAACAGCGGTTCGGCGTAGCCCATAAAGAGAAGATCAAGAAGATGAGGGCGCATATCGACGTCCTGACACTGACTGCCACACCGATCCCGCGAACCATGTATATGGCCCTCAGCGGTGTGCGGGATATATCACGGATTGACACCCCTCCCGAAGAGCGTTTACCCGTGGTCACCCATGTCAGCGGCTATGACCCCGAACTGGTTCAGAAAGCGATCTGGAGGGAATTGGAACGGGGAGGGCAGGTTTTCTTTGTTCACAACCGGGTGAAAACGATTTCAGCCATGGAAAGCCACCTCAAGGGTTTAGTTCCTGAAGCGAGGATCACCATCGCGCACGGGCAGATGCCGGAGGCTGACCTCGCGGAACGGATGCGGGAGTTTACGAACGGTCGAGTGGACGTTTTATTGTCCACCTCGATCATCGAATCCGGGTTGGATATCCCAAACGCCAACACCTTGATCGTGGATCGAGCGGATATGTTTGGCCTGGCCCAGCTCTACCAACTGCGAGGGCGGGTGGGCCGGGGCGCGCAGCGGGCCTACGCTTATTTTTTTAAGCAGCGCCAGAAATCACCCACCCCGGAAGGACAGCTGCGTTTGGAAACCATTGCCGAACATTCACAGCTTGGGACCGGATATTCGATCGCCATGCGGGATTTAGAAATCCGTGGGGCGGGGGACCTTTTAGGGACGAGGCAGCATGGTCATATTGCCGCAGTTGGCTTTCATCTATACACCCGCTTGCTGGCAGATGCTGTGCGCCGTTTGCAGGAGGAGGGAGGCGAGTGGGTTGAAGACAAAGTTGTTGATTTCCAGCCCTTCCGCCCCCTTGTAAAAATTGACCTACCCCTCCCAACGGGGATCCCCAGTGGTTATATCCGAGATCGCTCAGTGCGGTTGAGTTTGTATCGCCGTTTGGCAGAGCTTGAGGGTGTTGATGAGATCAATGCGCTGCGGCAGGAATTCCGGGACCGCTTTGGGCCGATTCCTGAAACCGTAGAGAATATGTTCCAACAGTTGCAAATAAAACTTCTCGCTGGAGAGGTGGGGGTGGAAGCGGTAACGATCCAGAACGACCAAATCACCCTGCAGTATCCAGAGGCACACCCCTTACCCCAACCCTGGGAGGTGGGACCTGAGGCGCGCATCGGGGAAAGCACCCTGTGGTTGAACTTCAACCTGGAGGAGAAAGGCTGGTTTAAAAGATTGGTGGAGTTGCTGCAGGGTTTGATTTATCAAGAAGGGCGCTGAGTAAATTTCCTTGCTTTGACAATTAATTAGCTGGGCGGTATAATTTAGGCTTGTTGGTATACGAATTGTATTGTGGAAGGTGTGCTATGGCGAAAGATAAAAACGTAGGTCCGCAGTCTCTTGAGGACCTTGAAGAAAAAATGAAAGTCACAGGCAAAGTGATGAAAACCTCGTTGGCGGGTGCGATTGTCGATATCGGTGTGGGGGTTCCTGGTGTGATCCATATTTCAAAACTGAAGAAAGGTTCGGTGACCCGGGTCTCGGATGTCTTGAAAAAGGGACAGGAAGTGGATGTCTGGGTTCAGAAAGTTCATCCGGAAAAAAAGAAAATTGAACTGACGATGGTCGAACCCTTGGATCTTGAATGGAGAGAGATCAAAGAAGGCACGGAAATGACGGGGGAAGTGACCCGGATTGAAAAGTATGGTGTCTTCGTCGACCTGGGTGCGGAACGCCCCGGCCTGGTTCACATCAGTGAAATGGCCCATGGTTATGTAGAAAAACCAACAGATCTGGTGCATAAGGGAGATGAAATTGAGGTGAAAGTGCTCAAAGTCAACCGCCGTAAAAAGCAGATAAAATTGAGCATGAAAGCCCTGGAAAAACCGCCCAAAGAAAGCTACCAGAGAGAAGAAGAGGAACAAAAGCGGAATGAACCTACGCCCACTGCAATAGAGGCGGCATTGAAGAAAGCTTTTGGAGCTAACGGGGATGAGGAGTCCTTGGCCGATATGCTTGGTCAAGAGAAAAAATAGCCCCCTCAGATTGTAAGAGTTCTCTATCCTGCGAGAAGAATCTCGCAGGATTTTCATTTAAGGAGTTGATTATAATGGACGTAGTGCTTCTCGGAGAGTAGGAGATAGGTGTTCATTTTACATCTGGGGGGATTTCCTTTCAGGGAGCGTGTTTCTGATGATCAACAAAAAAACCATTGGAATTGGGTTTCTCGCTTCGGCAACGTTAATTTTCGAAACCACGCTGACCCGTTTTTTAGGGGTGGCCCAATTCTATCATTTTGCCTTTCTGGTCGTCAGTTTGGCATTATTGGGTTTAGGCGCCAGTGGGACTATCTTATCGGTTTTTCCGTCCCTAAAAGATGTGGATGTTTCCCGTTTTCTGATGTGGACCGGATTGGGGTTTTCTTTTAGTGTGGGTCTGGCATATGGGGGCGTGAACTGGATTCCCTTTGACTCCTACAGCATAGCTTGGGAGAGGGTCCAGATCCTGTATTTTAGCCTTTATTATTTCGTGCTCTCCCTGCCTTTTCTGATCAGCGGGTTGGGGGTGGGGGTTGTCCTCTCTGTCAAGAGCGAGAACCACCATTTCATCTACGCAGCCAATCTCGTTGGGTCTGCCCTGGGAGCGTTACTCACTCCCCTGGCTCTGGGGTTGTCAGGAGTGCCCGGAGCAGTCCTGGTGAGTTTTTTATGCGGATTGGGAGCATACTTAATAAACAGAGACCAGCAGGAAGAGGACCGATTTCTTAGAACCCTGGTCAGCGTATTTATGAGTCTGGCGTTGCTTATCTTCCTGGGTTTATCCATCACGAATTCCCTGGGGATTTCTCCTCTGGGATTGCGAGTTTCCCCTTATAAGGGACTGGCGCAGGCCCGTCGTTACCCGGACTCCGAGTCCCAATTTGGGGCTTGGAACGCGGTATCCCGGGTGGATGTCTTTTCTCAAGCAGGCACGCATAGGCTGCCGGGCTTGAGTTATCAATATCAAGGAAACCCGCCGGATCAGATGGGTATGTCTATCGATGGGGGCCCTCTGCAGCCCTTGACGCAAACTTCCCCCGAATCTTTTCAGGCGGCGGGATGGATGCCTGAAAGCCTGGCGTTTTCCCTGTCCTCCAGTGAGGATGTCCTGGTTCTCAAGCCGGGTGGAGGGTTGGGCGTGCTGCAGGCTTTGGCGGGAGGGGCAAAGCGAGTCAGCGCTGTGGTGGAAAATCCGCTGATCTTGCAGGCTGCTGGTGCATCTTGCCAGGATTGCGATGTCTACCAGCACCCTCGCGTCCAGGTTGAAGTCCACAATGACCGGACGTTCCTCCAGCGTGGAAGTCGCAGGTTCGATCTCATTTACTATCCTCTTACTGATGCCTACCGCCCTGTCACCAGCGGGGCATTCAGCCTGGCGGAAGATTACACTTTGACCATGGAGGGTTTTCGGGATGCCCTGCAGGCGGTCCAACCGGAAGGTTTTCTGGTCATCACCCGCTGGCTGCAAAACCCACCCAGTGAAAGCATTCGACTGGCAGCTACCTTGCTCGAAGCGGGGGAGAGGGCGGGGTTGGAGAATATGGCTGAGAAAATCGTCGCCTATCGAAGTGTGCAGACGATGACGGTTTTAATAAAACCCCAGGGTTGGCAGGCCGCTGAGTTGCAGGAGGTGCGCTCATTTACCGAGAGCCGCCGGTTTGATCTGGTTTGGGCTCCGGATATCAAGAGCGCTGAACTCAACCGCTTCAACCAACTCCCTGAGCCCCAGTATTACCAAGATCTAAAAGGTTTGATGCAGAGCTCAAATCGCGATTCTTACTTGGCAGACTATCCGTTTCAGATTTCTCCTCCCCACGACCACCGGCCATTTTTCTTTCATTACTTCACCTGGGAGCAAACTCCGCAGGTGGTTTCAACCCTGGGACGGACTTGGCAGCCGTTCGGGGGAGGCGGCTATTTTATCCTGCTCGCCTTGCTTGCTTTGATGCTCATCTTGAGTTCGATATTAATTCTTCTCCCCCTCTTTTTTTCAAAGCACCTTTTAGAAGCTCTGGGAAAGATGCGGGGTTTACCCATCCTGCTTTATTTCGGGCTTCTGGGCCTGGGATTTATGTTGATCGAAATCCCCCTCATCCAACGCTGGATTCTCTTTTTGGGTTACCCGATTTATTCATTCGCTGTGGTCGTGGGATCCATATTATTTTTTTCCGGTTTGGGCAGCATGGCTTCACGACGGGATTGGGGGCTGGGATATTGGGGATGGGGGCTGCTCATCTTGTGCGCGCTTGGGTTTCCCCTCTTTAGTTCTTTATTTCCGGAAGTGGTATTAGGTTGGCCTTATTTGGGAAGATTAGCAGCAGCTGTGTTTGGGCTGGCTCCCATTGGTTTTCTGATGGGGATTCCTTTTCCAACGGGATTGACATGGATTAAGGCTCGACTCCCCGAGATCGCCCCCTGGGCCTGGGCGGTGAACGGTTTCACCTCTGTGGTGGCTTCCGTGATCGCCTCTATCCTGGCGCTGCGTTTTGGGTACGGGGTGGTGTTTTTAACTGGGATGGGAGCGTACCTGCTGGCAGGGATCACCTTCTGGACCCTTCCAGATTAGTGTTCTCCCGTGAGGGGGACGAAACGGACAGCTCCCAGATTTTTGGTTTGGATCTCCCCCTCGATTTTTTCATACAGCCAAAGGGTTTGCACGGCGCCAATGGGACCAATAGGAATCACCAAACGCCCTCCCTCTTTCAGCTGCTGGATGAGGGGCTGGGGGAGGTGATCGGGCGCGGCGGTGACGATAATTTTCTCGTAAGGCGCGTTCTCTTCCCAGCCATAATATCCATCCCCATTTTTCACCTCGACGTCCGTGTAACCCACCTCTTTCAATTGTTCCCGAGCTTGGTCTGCTAATTCGGGGATGATCTCCACGGTGTAGACCTCGGCCTGCATTTCTGCCAGCACGGCCGCCTGGTATCCGCTTCCTGTGCCCACTTCTAAGACTCGATCCCCGGGCTGAACTTCCAATGCTTCTGTCATCAGAGCCACTATATAAGGTTGAGAGATAGTTTGACCGAACCCAATAGGAAGAGGATGGTCTGCATAAGCCTGATCTAAGTGTTTGTCCGGGACAAATTTGTGGCGGGGTACTTCACGCATGGCCTCCAGCACAGCCGCGTCCTGGATGCCTCTGCCCTGGATTTGCAGCTGAACCATTTTTTTTCTGGCATTTGTGAAGCCGTCGCTTGGGGTTTGTGAGGGGGAGGAGGTAGAGGCAGGCAGGTCTGTTGTGGCTTCAGGAGCTATCTGTTGGCATCCCGCAGAGAGACCGAGGATGGACATTATGAAAAGAATCAAGGTAATCTGAACGGATGTGTTTTTGACCACAGCAGCCTCCTTGTCAAACCTGGAAGGGTTTCCTGTCTATGAATGGTACGGGCAAAATGGACTCATGTCAAATCTATTTTAAGCCCCTGGTATAGTAAAATACCTTTCGTCAACCTGATACGTGCGGGAAGGAGAATAAGATGACCGGGAAACTTGTGCTGGTGGCGGGGAATATTGGGACCGGAAAGACATCCCTGACCGAACGTCTGGGGGACCGATTGGGGTGGAGGACAGCCTTTGAGTCCGTGATCGACAATCCTTACCTGAGTGATTTTTACCAAGATATGGATGCCTGGTCATTTCATTTGCAAGTATTTTTCTTGGGTCACCGGGCGGAGCAGCATCTGGAGCTGGTTGAGGATGAGCGTTCCGCTATTGCGGATCGCAGCATCTACGAAGATGCCAAGATATTCGCCCGGGCGTTGTATCATCAGGGCAGCTTATCAGAGCGGGATTACATGGCGTACCGGCGTGTGTTTCAGATGGTGGTTTCCAATCTGCCTGAGCCGGATCTGTTAATTTACCTTACCGCTGCCCCTGAAGTGCTTATAGAGCGCATAAAAGAACGGGGGAGAAGAATGGAATCGGGGATCACCCTGGACTACCTTGCCCTTCTGGACTCGTATTATCAGGATTGGATGGAAACGTTTGATTTATGCCCGGTGTTAACGATCCGTTCCGATGGCCTTGATTTTGTGCATAAATTGAGCCATTTGGATATTGTGGTTGACCGCATCCATAATAAGTTAACGGGCAAAGAGGAAGTTATCTTCCCTGATCAAAAAGGGCAAGAGGCCTCATGAGTGCCCCAAAAGCTAATAATCCACCGTGCTCTCATCTCAAGCCACCGAAAGAATCCATTCCGAATTTCATCTGATAGACCTATCGCTCCTCTATTTCCTCGGTTGACTTTTACAGCGATTTTACATATCCCTTTTTCTCTTTTTACACAGCTTGGGTATCCTGTGTGTGTAGTGCTAACATCCATTAGTTTTTTGGAGGTAATACCCATGCTAAAGAAAATCATTTTGTCTGCGCTCATAGCGGTGCTGGCAGTTGGCTCGGTGAGCGGACTTGCTCTGGCAGCAGCCCCTGAAAGCGAAGGGGCGAGAAAGAACCCTCGCTTCCTTTATGGAGAGGTAATTTCCGTGGATGAAGGAGGGTTCCAGGTGATGTCCCAACGAGGAGAAGAGATTTCCTTTCGGGTCAATGAGGGTACCCGGTACCGGAACGGGGCCTTCGCTGATATCCAGCCGGGAGTAAAAGTCGCGGTTGCTTCCCGCGGTGAGGGACATGTGGCTAAAGTGGTGGCGATCCTTCCCGCTGACTTTGAACCGGGTGGAAACTTTGCCATCCGGGCCCGTGGTGAGGTGGCGGCGGTGGATCCGGGTGCGGGAAAGTTCCGCATCCACGAGCCGGACGGAAAGGTGCTGACCTTCTTTGCAGACGAAAAGACCCGCTATGGGGGCCAGCTTGAGGACCTGTCTGATATGCAGGTGGGTTGGAAGGCAGCTGTAGCAGCCAGGGAAACTGAGGAAGGAAAAGCGGTTGTCACGCTTGTGATCGCCGGTGAACGCCCGGAGTTGAACAAGATGCGGGGGAAGGTGACGGCCGTGGACAGCCAGGCCGGGAAATTCCGCATCGAAACCAGAGAAGGCGAGATAGCCACTTTCTTCGTGGATGAAAAGACCCGCTATGGCGGCCAACTTGAGAACCTGTCTGATATGCAGGTCGGTTGGGCCGTGGGCGTGGGAGCTAAGGAAGGGGAAGATGGGGGGTGGATCGCCGCAGTCGTTCTCGCCGGGGAACCCAGAGACTTCATCAAGGCGCGGGGTGAGATCACAGCCCTGGATGCGGGTTTAGGTAAGTTCCGGTTGGAGAAGAAGGATGGCAGTGTGCTGACCTTCTTTGTGGACGAATCCACTCGGTACAGGGGTCAGGCGCAGGGTTTTGGTGATTTGCGGGTGGGCTGGAAAGCAGGTGTAGCGGCGAGGGAGGGGGATGATGGAAAGCTGATTGCACGTCTGGTCATCGCCGGCGAACCCCGCGAGGAGAGGCCGCCGGTAGGGATATGGGGAACTCCTCCGGTTGATCAGCCTGAGGGGTAATCACTCAGGTTTGGTTTGATTATTCCCTCCTTGGGATAATTGTCCCCAAGGAGGGTTTTTGATTCTTACCCGTCTGCTCAGGTTTTATGAGGAAAATTTGGTGCCAGCTGTTTGATTATTTACCGGAGAATGGATCAGGTCAATGTTATAATGGCAGGGCATTGGAGAGCTTTCGTCTGCAAAGAGAGGAAAATGATGCCGAAACAATGGAACCATCCCCCAGAGATGAGGATTGATGATCAAAAAACATACCACGCAAACATGCAAACCGAAAAAGGGGAGATTCATCTCAAGCTTTATCCCCAACATGCGCCGAAGACGGTGAATAACTTTGTTTTTCTTGCTGAGAACGGATTTTATGACGGCATCACATTCCACCGTGTGATTGAGAATTTTATGATCCAGGGTGGTGACCCCACAGGGACAGGAAGGGGAGGCCCCGGGTATCAATTCGAAGATGAGCTGGATGGAAATCCCCTCAAACATGAGAAGGGTGTGATATCCATGGCCAACGCGGGGCCAAATACAAATGGATCCCAATTCTTCATCACCCATTCTCCACAGCCCCACCTGGATGGGAAACACACTGTGTTTGGTAAGGTGATGGCGGGCCAGGATGTAGTGGATAAGATTCAAGAAGGGGATACGATCCGGGCAGTGAATATTGAAGAAGGTGAGTAGGCTTGCCATCCTGGTCATCCTTTAGTAAGATAAGGTCCTTGGAGAAAACTGAGTTTGTCAGACGGATAGAACGTCAGAGAGGGAGTTTGAGAGGAGGTGAGCAGGAAGTTCTGGTTTGAGGGAAAATAGCGCACGGCCCTGTGAGTCAGGGTGACGAGGATGAGGGTTCCTCCCGGACAGGGAGGTTAACTGGCTGGGGGAGGATAAAAGTCAGGAAAATCGATGGATCAGCGGAAGCCCTCCGGGGTAGTCACACCCCGCCTTTTCCCTCCACGATGAAATGAGTGCACAAAAGGATTGGGCAACCAATTCCACAAAAGCACCTTGGTGACGAGATTTGGTTCTGAATGAGTCCCCCATGATAGAAGGATGGACAACATATCCTCTTTAAAGAGGTAACAAACTCGTTGTCTGGTATGTCTGTGGGGCAGTTTCTTTGAGCTGAGAGGTTTATCTTATGTGTGGAATCGTTGGCTATATTGGATCGAAAAATGCGACTCCTGTCGTCATGGAAGGTTTGAAACGACTTGAATATCGGGGATATGACTCTGCCGGTATCGCTGTTCTTGATGATGGGGAGATTCAGGTGCGGCGCGATGCAGGAAAGATCGCCCATTTAGAAAATTTAGTGCGCAAAGATCCCATCCAGGGCCAGGTTGGGATCGGCCACACACGCTGGGCGACCCACGGCGAACCGAACATGCGCAATGCCCACCCTCACCTGGGAATGACGGGAGATGTTGTGATTGTCCATAATGGGATCGTGGAGAATTATCTAACGCTGCGGGAGGAGTTGAGGTCGGAAGGGGCTGTTTTCAAGTCAGAAACGGATACCGAAGTCATTATCCACTTAATTGAACGGTATCTCGCTGCTGGTCATTCCCTCGAGAAAGCGGTGCGAATGGCACTGCGCCAGTTAGAAGGCGCGCACGGCGTCGTTGTCCTCTCTAAGAATGAGCCCGATAAGATCATCGCTGCCCGGATTGGGAACGCGGGCGGTGTGGTGATCGGCCTGGGGAAGGATGAAATGTACATCGCCTCGGATCTTCCCGCTATTCTGGAGCACACCCGGGAGATGGTGTTTTTGGAATCCCGACAAATGGCGGTCATTCAGCGATCCGATCTCCAGATCTCATCCCTGGATGGCGATTCTGTTTCCTTTGAGGTTCAAAATGTACCCTGGGATCCGGTTTCCGCGGAAAAAGGGGAATACCGTCATTTCATGCACAAGGAAATCCACGAACAGGTCCGGTCCCTGACGGACACGATTGGCGGCCGGGTGGATTTTGATCAAGGACTCGTCCGGATCCCGACTTTAGAGATTTCCGAAGAAGAGGCAAAAGGGATTAAACGGATGTACATTACCGCTTGCGGGACGGCGGCTTACGCAGGCATGGTGGGAAAGGTTCTCATTGAGCGGATTGCGCGCATCCCTGTAGAGGTCGAGATCGGGTCTGAATTCCGGTACCGGGACCCCATTGTCGATGAGAACACGGTTGTCCTGGTCATCAGCCAGTCCGGGGAGACAGCGGACACGTTGGCTGCCATGGAGGAAGGTCGTCAAAAGGGGGCCACGTTGTGGTCTATTGTCAACGTCATTGGATCCCAAGCCATGCGCACAGCAGATGGATATATTTCCATGCAGGTAGGTCCAGAGATAGGTGTAGCCTCCACGAAAGCCTATACCGCGCCCCTTGTGGATGTGTATATGTTGGCCATTCTTTTAGGGGAGTTAAGGGGGACGATTAACGAGGAAGAACGGAAAAAGTTGGTCGCTGATCTGCGTTTGGTCCCCGATTTAGCAGGGAAGTGCCTGGATCGTGAGCAAGATGTAGAGGCTGTCGCGGAACAATTGATGGAAGCCGAGAACGCGCTTTATTTGGGTCGGGGTATCAACATGCCCACCGCCTATGAAGGGGCGTTGAAGCTGAAAGAAATCTCTTATATCCATGCCGAGGGATATCCGGCGGGGGAAATGAAGCACGGCCCGATCGCATTGATTGAGGGAGATTTGCCAGTGGTGGCCATTGCACCCAAAGATCCCTGGTATGAGAAGATGTTCAGCCAGATCGAACAAGCCAAGGCCCGGGGCGGCCGGGTGATCGCTGTGGCCACGGATGGGGATGAGCAGATCCCTCCGGTTGCGGATCATGTGCTCTGGGTCCCGGAGACTCCTTGGAGGCTGAGCCCGGTGACCACGGTGATCCCTCTGCAGCTTCTGGCGTATCACATCGCTGCTCTGCGAGGGTTGGATGTAGACCAACCCCGGAATTTGGCCAAATCAGTCACCGTGGAGTAGGTGGATGGTTCCTTTCAGGGGGGTGGATATCCAAAGATATCCTTGTTCGTCGTGTCTTGAATCTACTACCTGAGTTATGGGACCATATCTGAAAAGAGCCCAGCCAGGGATATCCACCGTTTCCAGTTGGGATTTTGCTCCTCGTAACTCCACCAGGCGGATAAAACGGTTTGTGAAAATCCCCACTTTAGCATCCGTAAAGGATCAAGGGGAAGTCTTTCTGAGAAGATTTCCAGGCGCTGTGTGGTTGAAGCCTGGAAGTCAGTTGTTTGAAAAATATGGGGAATGGGATTACGGAGGAAAGCCCCTATTTCATATGCAGGTTCTCCCACCACGCCTTTAGGATCAATGACCAACCAGGGTTCCCGTTGGGCTTGCAGGATGTTGCGGTGATGTAAATCCCCGTGGAGGAGAACAGGTTCTCCCATGGAGGATAGCAAATCATCGAAGGTCTTTTCTGCTTTATCCACTAATCTAACTGGAAAAGGTCCTGTGCTTCCTTGAAACGACTTCCGCAGCCGGTGAAATCCTTCCCCCCAATCTTCTACGGTGGGGAATGGATGATCGCGTGGGGGAGTTTGCCAGATTTTCTCACATAGATCTGCCGCAGCTTGGGCGGCGTGTTGATTTTCATTAATCCGAATCAGCGCTGTTCCGGGTTTAATGGCTTCTAAGAGCAGCCCCCCTCTTTTTTTGTCAGCAGTGAGAAGTTGAACAGCACCCTTTCCATTATAGAGGCGGAGGGCTTCAATCTCAGTGCATAACTCACGGTTGGGGACGCCAAGTTTGAGAATGGCATCCTGGCCTTGGGGGGTCTGACAGGGTATGAGGATGTGATAAGAAGGGGGGAGGGGAGGGCCGCTGAAGGTGAGAGACCATGTTTCCTGGAAATGGTTCAGGAGGTCAGGGAGTTGGTCCATCCATTTTTGACCCTCTTGTCCAAATGTCCCTCGGATCCGAGTGGTAAAGCTTGCAGGCAGGTCCATTGATTCGGATGTGTGGATTCTTGTCAGAGAGACGAAAGACGATTTTGCTTGGGGTTCGCTCTCAAAGGATAGATAGCTTAAGTTGTTAGGCTCCTACCGTTCTTTTTTCCATTGGCGGGCTTTGACAACTGTCTCTTGAATAAATCCCGATTTTCCTTCTGTGTAATCTCCACTCCTGTTTGGAAAACGAGCTGCCAGTTTCTCTTTCAACCTTTCGTATTTTTTGGCTTCCTGCGGATGGGCTGCCAGATAATCCCGGAAGACTATATGTCGACTGATTTCAGAATTGTTTTCCTGGAAGGCATGCACATGATGGCTTCGGGTCCCATTGGTGTCCTTGGAAAAAAAACGTCTTCCAGGGATCCCTCGTTCGCCCTTTGCTGTGTAACCCAAGGATTCCATCTGATGAGAGTTTCTATCTAATGACTCTAAGTCAGGTACGACGAGAACGAAATCCAGGATAGGTTTCGCTTTGATACTGGGAATGGCTGTACTTCCAATATGATGAATGGCGATGATCTCAATGGACAGGGCTTCTTTGATTTGTTCTGCTTCCTGTTGAGCAAGGTTGGACCATTCTGGTTGATGGGGGACAAGGATGACTTCCCTTTGTTCAGGTGTAAATTCTTTTTGAGGCATAAAATGCACTTCCCAAGGATAATGGCGTGTCGAACATTTCAAGAATTGTCACTAGAATATATAGCTCTTAAATGGCTTGCATGAAATTATTTATCTGATATTCAAGCTGTTGTTGACCTTTTGAACAATATAAATCCTAATACTCTATTATATAGGAGAAGAACTTACGATGTATCCGAATTCAGTATGTTTTCTAAGAATATATGACAATGTTTCTCTGAGCTGGAGAGATTGGGGGGTGATAAAAATGTCCAGGGGAAGAGGGGAGTAAAGGAACCTTCTTTACCGCAAGTTCCCTTTATAAAAACCCCATATTCCTTCAACGGGGTTCGCATACAGCAGGGGGGTTAGAGAGGGGAATCCCTTTGACTGCGGCTCATTGTTGAAAAATATGCAAGAAGCGCTGCTGGAAAACGTTTATCCTTAAGGGTGATGGATGCTGTCCGCTCCTTGTCAATCCTGATGTGTGACAACATCTTCAATGAGGCTGTGTCCAGCTGCTACTTCATCGATGGAATGGATGGCTGCCCCGTTCTTTTCGATGAGATCTTTCAATTCTTGATATGCTAAACCATTTCCTTCTACTGTCACTTTCGCGTTTTCAACATGATGATCAATTTCATAAAGTGTGATGTTCACCCCTTCTACCCCGTTCATCTTTGCAACTTCTTGAGCCATTTCTACGATATTAGGTTCGTGGGGCTTCAGGACATCGAGGACAATTCTCCGTAAGTTCTCTAACAAAAACTTGTCTCCTTTTCCTTCTTTTGTGAATTCAATACCTTTCTTATCCCCGGGTAAAAAAGACCTGTTTTGGGGCCCATACCAAAGATTATGTACAGCCTGCACATTGTATCACTTTTTTTGAAAAATACGATTGGTTATTGGATGAGGATCAGAATATGACTGACCTTATTTACAAATCCGATAGGATTGATTTCTAAAAAACTTTTCTTCGCATGTACAGAACATCTGCAAGAACCGGTCAAATGGGGTTTATGTTTTTTCCCAGGCGGCGGTATCGCCGGGCACGACAACAAAGGATGGGTGAGGTTTGGGCGTTTTGACGGCTTTCAGCGTTTGATATCTGTCTTTGTCGCGGTCCCGGAGTTTCTGCATCAGATGAGAATATTCGTATTTCAGCTGACCTGTGGTAACCGGAATGACCTTCCAGGGATGGTGGCTGAGAATTTTTTTCCGGTTGAATTGATACCCTCGCCGATCCGCCTCGTTTGCGACGTGAGATAAATAATGTCCAATGGCCGTTATGGGTTCTTTCTGGGATTTGAATCTGATCAGTTGGGGATGGTGTTTGTATCCTTCCGTTTTTCCAGCGATTACGCTCTGGGCCAGCAGGCTCTCACGCCATAGACCCAGCAACCCCATCCGATCTAAGTAAACTGGAGAAAGCGACCAAAGTCTCATCGTTTTTATAAGGAAAATTTGCTCTGGATGTTTTTGAACATCAGCATGATTCTAATAGAAATTTGAGATTTCTGGTAGCCCGCCATGTTAAAATAATTATGTTGGTTCGAACTGAATGATTTACTTATGGTTCCGTTAACGCTGAAGGATGATTATGTCTGCTAAAAATATAACCAAAGATGATGTCATGAAAGCCCTGGGAACGGTCATGGATCCCGAATTGAACCGGGACCTGGTCAGTTTAGGGATGATAAAGGATGTGGAGATATCTGACGCGAAAGTGGCCTTTCGCCTGACATTGACCACCCCCGCCTGCCCCTTGAGAGATAAAATCAGACAGGACGCTTATCAAGCCGTGAGCGCCCTGGAGGGCGTGGAAGATGTGGAGATCGAGATGGACGCTGAGGTCCCCGTGGGGCAAAAGAAATCAAAACACGAGGGAATTCGGAACGTGATAGCTATCGCCTCCGGAAAAGGCGGTGTGGGGAAAAGCACTGTGGCCGTGAATGTGGCGGTCGCTCTGGCAGAGAAAGGCGCGAAAGTGGGTTTGCTGGACGCAGATATTTACGGCCCAAATATTCCTACCATGATGGGTGTGGACAGGATTGGGGGCACAAAGGAAAAGATGATCCTTCCAGCTCAAGCCCATGGAGTGAAAATGATGTCCATCGGGTTTTTGGTTGAACCCCAGCAGGCGCTCATTTGGCGGGGTCCCATGCTTCACGGCGCGATCAAACAGTTTATCAGTGATGTCGAATGGGGAGAATTGGATTACTTGATCGTTGATCTCCCCCCTGGAACGGGAGATGTCCAACTCAGCTTGACTCAAACGCTTGAAATTCAAGGTGGAGTGATCGTCACCTTACCCCAGAGAGTTTCCTTGGATGATGCCCGCCGCGGGTTGACTATGTTTGGTGAATTGGGCGTGCCTGTTTTCGGAGTGGTCGAAAATATGAGTTCATTTGTGACCCCTGGAGGGGAAGAGGTAGATATCTTCGGCTCGGGTGGGGGACAGATGCTGGCAGATGAATTTAATGTACCTTACATGGGTTCGATTCCGATTGACCCTGAGGTCCGGAAGGGTGGGGATGAAGGCGTACCCGTGGTGATCTCAGAACCGGATGCCGAGGTTTCGGTTGCTTTGCGTCAAGTGGCTGAGAAAATCGCCGGTCAAGCAAGTAAGGAAGCCTACCAGGAGACGTAGATTTTACCAAAGGCTGAGTTTTCGCTTCCCTCGGGATTCCAGGGGAAGTGGTGGGAAGGGGGCCATTATTGTCCATCGAATCCAGGCAGAAAGCGTCCTGGTCTGATTATTTATATTCTGCGGGATTATATTTGGTAAAATACCTATATGACATCCTTAATCGTTGGTATTCGCTTCCATGAAGGGGGAAAGACATATCATTTCGATGCTTCCGGTTTCTCTGATTTGGAGATCGGTGATTTTGTTGTCGTAGAGACAACGCGGGGAAAACAATTAGGCCGGATTGTGGTTTTTGTCGACCCTGAGGGGGCGAAAGGAGATCAGAACTGGAAGTCCATCCTCCGGAAGGCTACTCCACGAGATTTGGTTTTACGCCAAA
This sequence comes from Anaerolineales bacterium, assembly GCA_018335275.1. Taxonomy (GTDB): domain Bacteria; phylum Chloroflexota; class Anaerolineae; order Anaerolineales; family UBA11858; genus B10-G9. Next base: position 18,931 of record JAGXKM010000030.1, read on the forward strand.
TATTGGAGAACAAAGAAGCACAGGCTCTGGACTATGTTCACAGCTTAATCCGAGATACTTCTTTGCAGGGGGTGAAATTCGTTTCTGCTGAATTCAGTTTGGATGCTGAAAACCTGATTTTTTTATATGCCTATGAAGGGAAAAGGGATCCAGAACTCCAGGGCATATTAAATAAGTTGCGGGACCGGTACTCAGAAAATCATCTTGAATTGCGCCGGATCGGACCTCGCGATGCTGCCAAGATTATCGGCGGTATGGGGGCGTGTGGAAAAGGCATTCGCTGCTGCACGGAACACATGACTGAATTTACGCCAATCTCGATAAAAATGGCCAAAGAGCAGGGTGTTTCCCTGGCGCCATCTGAAATTACGGGCATGTGCGGCAGGCTGCGTTGTTGTTTGATGTACGAATATGAACAGTACATCGCGGCTAAAGAAGACCTGCCCGAACGTGGGAAGAGAGTGAGGACCCCCCGGGGTGAAGG
>JAGXKM010000150.1 GCA_018335275.1 Anaerolineales bacterium
ATTGGCGATGACCCAGATCACAATCCCCGCAGGCAAAGCGAAGACCACAGCCCTCCACAGGACGATCAACGTGCGGTCGATCAATGAAGTATACAGGGTTTGCAGGACCCGGGGCGGACGGTAGGGAGGCAGCTCCAAACTGAAGGTGGAAGGTTCACCCTTGAGGACCGAGTGGGACAGCGCCCAGGAGACCGCGAAGGTCAGCAGCACCCCTAAGAGAGCGATACCCACCACCGCCAGGGCCGAGACCAGGCCCGCCAGATAAGCCGGCACCAGGCTGCCGACGAAAAGGGTGGCGATCAAGATCTGGGTCGGCCAGCGCCCGTTGCAGAGAGCGAAGTTATTGGTGATGATGGCGATCAAGCGTTCCCGCGGGCTGTCGATGATCCGCGTGGAAACGACCCCTGCCGCATTACATCCAAATCCCATGGTCATGCTCAACGCCTGTTTGCCGTGCGCGCCGGCCTTCCGAAAGAGATTGTCCAGGTTAAAGGCCACCCGGGGCAGGTACCCAAAGTCCTCCAGCAGCGTGAAGAGGGGGAAGAAAATGGCCATGGGCGGCAGCATGACGCTGATGACCCAGGCGGTCGCCAAATAGCCTCCGTCGATCAGGACGCCGTCCAACCATCCCGGCAGGCCGACCATATCTGAGGCCTGTTTCAGGAGAGGATGGACCGTATCCAACAACAGGCTGGACAGCAAACGGGAGGGCACATTCGCCCCGCTGATCGTCAACCAGAAAACGAGGGTCAGCATCAGCAGCATGAGAGGAAAACCCCATACTTTACTGGTCACCACCTGATCTATAAAGCGGTCGAAATCAAATCCTCTTTGCTCATCCTCGCGGGTCACCGCCCGATCCGCGATCCGGGCAGCGTCGGCATAGATGGACTCCACAATTTTCTCATGGAAATCGCCCCCCACCTCCCACCGCAGGGACCTGGCCTCCTTGATAATGTCTTCCTTCGATACTTCTCTATCGGTCATATCCATCCTTTCTTCATCATCCATTAAAATTTCCACTTCCCTTCTGAACCCTGCCGGTCAAATGTCTGAACCCCCTGCCTTCTCCAAACCAGGGATCAGGAAGCGGTTGCAGGCTCCTCTACCCTCATACCCTCACCATACTGCAGGTCGCCTAATTCCCCTTCCTCGACGGCCTCGATAATCCGCTCATCCCCATCCAGCAAACGGAGGGCGACCCATTTGGCATTCGGGACATCGGGGAAAACGGCCTGGACCCGTTGTTCCAGGCGGGATACGGCCCGGTCGACCTGGGGCTGGTCGTAATGGACATGATAAGGTTTGCCGACCGCCTGCCCGGTAGCGACGTCATGGATGGCATCCAGGAGATCATCCAATCCCTTATCATAGCGGGCCACGGTGGGGACCACAGGGACCCCTAGATCACGCGCCAAACGACGGTGATCCACCCTCAAGCCGTGGCGCTCCGCCTCATCCATCAAATTCAAACACACCACCACCCGGTTCGTGATCTCCAGGACCTGAAGGACGAGGTTCAGGTTGCGCTCTAGGCGGGTGGCGTCGACCATGACCACGGTGACATCAGGCCGCCCAAAAAGGATGAAATCTCGGGCGATCTCTTCATCCAGACTCGTCGCCAACAGGGAATACGTTCCCGGGAGGTCCACCAATTTAAATCCATACCCGCCGTATTCCATTCCGCCTTCCGCCCGGGTCACTGTCTTCCCGGGCCAGTTTCCCGTGTGCTGGCGCAGGCCGGTCAGGGCGTTGAACACCGTGCTTTTGCCGGTGTTCGGGTTTCCCGCCAGGGCGACCACAAAATCCCAGTCCGCCATGTCCACCCCCAGCTTCTTGAGGTTGGCGGCATGGTGAACCGGGCAGGTTTCGCACGGGGCAGGGACGCCGGAATCCTGGCCTCGATCCTTCACACCTCTGCTTTCTTTTCCCTGATTCATGATCTTTTCCTTTGCTTCAATAAACGAACTGAGGACACGGGTAGCTATGTGTTATGCCTTCACATCCTCCCCATTTTCCCGGGGGAGGACGCGGATATGCTTTGTCTGTGTGCTTCTCAAGGCGATCACTGAATCCCGAATGCGATACGCTGTTGGATCACCGCCGGGACTGATCATCTCCACCTGGATCTCAGTCCCCGGTAAAAGACCCAAATCCAGCAGCCGGCGCCGATCCAGGCCCCGAATGTGAGAGGAGATGGAAAGGATTCGCCCAAATTGCCCCTCATCGAGATGGTCCATGGGCACACCACGCTGCTCCTCCTCAAAAACGTCTTCGGGAAGAGGGATGACGGAGATGTTGGCAGCGAGCATGGGAGCCAGGATAAACTCCCGATCTTCGCTCCAGAGAACGATTCGTGTGGGAGATCTCTCGTCCAGCCTGACCACCATATGGGGCCGGAGACCTTCCGCCACAATCTGTGCATAGACCATTTCCGGTTCATCCTCAATGTGAATGATCCGGGCCAGATCTCCTTCCTCCAAGGCTGTTACTGGTTTCCCCTCGTGATCGACGAGATCCCCGCGCGACGTGGGAATGGGGTCTCCATGCGGGTCGTAGATGGGTCGGCCTAGCTGGGCTGAGAGACGGTCCACGTCTTCCGCGGAGAGGTGATGCTCCAATTCCTCTGCCTGCTGGTGCCATTCTTCCTCCCTGTACCCCGTGGCATCCGCCAGATACCTCTCCCACAAACGGTGCGCCCGTACGATCTGTAAAGCGATATTCCGTCCCGTTTCAGTCAGCCTGAAACCCCCATCCTCAAGTTCAACCAACCCCTTTTCCCGGGTCCGATCCATGATCTCCGTGGCCTGATCCATGGAGATGGACAACATGCCCGCGATGCTCTCCAAAGACGAAGCCCGGTCCCGACGTTCGCACTTGAATAAATATTTCAAGGCATCCTCAATCAGAACGCGTTCGCTTCTGCGGCGCTTCCGCTGCCATTCCCAATATACCCCTTTTTGAGGCCAAAAAAAGTAAGCCAAAATACCCAAAACCAGGGCAGCGATCGTAAAAACCAGCCAAGACTCATACATAAGCGCACCTCATGGCATCCTTCATGTTAAGAATCCTATTTTCTCTTGCAGGGGAGCAGCTTCTGAAACTGGGCTGGGCAGGATGGCGCTCCTCTTTCAGACAAGCTTCCCTTGATCCGCGCCCAGCGCTCATTGAAGGTCAACGAAGATTTGAGCTGTGACAGCGGCGCCCAGGACGATCTCCTGGTCATGCTCCTTCACCCTTATGTGCAAATTATTATCGTAAGGGGAATAGTCCAAGACCTCAATCCTTGCTCCCGGAACCAGCCCGTTGGTTTGCAAGTATTGTAAAAGTCCGGGGTCATCATCTTTCACAGACTGAATCACACCCCTCTGCCCCGGCCGCATATCATGTAAACAAATATCTTCTCGAACGGGAACGTGGAGCTCTTCTGAGGGGATGGGTTCCCCGTATAACCCTTTTTCAGGATCCCCCAACACTTCAGAAATCCTCTCCTCAAAATACTCTGAAATCACATGCTCCAATCGGTCCGCTTCCTCATGGACCTGATCCCAAGAATATCCCAACAACTCATGTAGAAAAAGTTCCAAAAGGCGATGATGGCGTAAGGTTTCCAAGGCCACTTTTTCCCCTTCTTCTGTCAAACCCACACCTTGATGTTTCCGGTAATCTACCAGGGGGGGATTCTCCGCAGCCAGGCGTTGAATCATATCCGTGACAGAGGCTGGTGAAATTTGCAGGACCCGCGCGATTTCCCCGGTGCTGGCCCTTTCATCCTCCGTCGTTAAGCTGTAAATGACTTTAAGGTAATCTTCCACCCTCTCCGATACGGGGCTTTCCATACCTCCGACCTCCAAATTTTTATCTTCCTAATCCTTATTTTAGGCTTTCCTAAATTATTGTCAAGGTCCAAATCTTCAGGAAACTTGATCATTTCGCTCCCCCCCTTCGATCAAAAAGCGCATGCAGAAAAAACAAGTGGTTCTCATCCAGCCGTTGACCAACGCTTTCATTTGTGGCATAATTTCCCTGACAACTGAGAAACCAAAAAGCTGTGATAGAAACGAGTAAGATTGATTTATCCTGCCAGCGAACCCGGGTACGGTGGAAGCCGGGACAGGAAACCCAATCTGAACATCCTTCCGGAGCTGTAACCCGAACCAGCCATGA
>JAGXKM010000151.1 GCA_018335275.1 Anaerolineales bacterium
CCGAACCGGACGGTCCAATCGGAACCAACCCACCCGGAGAAAAGGTCCGCAAGCAAGCCCTGTTTGTGGTCCCTCTGGCCTGGGAATACGGGGCGGATGTTCACAGCGGTGTGGAATCCCTGCTGCGCGAGACCCGTGACTACCAATGCCAGGACTGCATCGAACTCCAGGCTGGTCAGATGGATGCCAGCGAACAGGTGGGGCCGGGCAAAGCCACTGCGGGGCCTTCGATTGAGCAGTTCCAGGGCTGGGAGTCATATGACCTGATCCATATCTACGCACACGGCTATCAATTCTGTCCGGGACAGAGCGTTACCACCTCCGGCCAACCTGTGGTCTCCGGGGACCGGGAAGACATCCCCGAGAACACAGCCGGCGTGTTTGAGGATACGGAAGTTGAAGAGGGAGATTGTGTGACCGTCATCCAGACCGGCCATTATCAGACCCGGGACCACCTGCGGGAAAACCCGCGGGACACAGCGGGAATCGCCTGGACTCACAAGCCAGGCAGCGACGTCTGGGGCGAGGTGGTGACCACCGATTTTTTCCGGAAGCAGTATCCCCAAGGACTGGATGATACTGTCATCTATTTTTCCAGCTGCCAGACCATGCGAGATCGGTCCCTGGCGGATGCGCTACTGGGAACCAACAGTGCAGTGCTGGGCTGGACGGATTCTGTGTTCAGTGGGAGGGGAGAAGCCACTGCAATCAAGTTCTTCCAAGAGCTCGTGGGGAATGGGCTGCGAGCTACAGTCGCTCACCAGAAAACCCGAGGCTCTGCCAGTCATACGGATCACAGCAAGGACTGGTTTGGAGCTCAATTGGAAATAGCTGCCAGCGAGGAAGGAGACCCGAGGGGACGCGAGGTTGTCACCCTGGTCCATCCAGCAACTAGAGAGAAATTAAACGATGGCCAGTTTACGGTCACCTACGGTATCCCCGAGGACGGGGAACAGGATGATCTGTACGCTGCTGTTCGTGTGGATGGGGTGGACTCGGAACAGACTCCGGAGGATTTCGTAATCCACATCCGGGTGAACGGGGAGGAGCTCAATCAGACCTTCACCGCCAGTTCAGATCTCAAGGTAGGTGAATATAGCTATCTGGCCCAGGGATCGGTTCAACTTCCATATGATGTGACCAACACTGAGCAGGTCAAACTGGAAGCCTGGGCCGAGTTACCGGAAAACGGGGACACCCGCCACGTGTTAGAAGATGTCCGCCCGGTGGGCTGCGGATGGGAGGGAAGCCTTTCCGGAGTGGTCTCCGGGGAGTATGAAGGGTTGATCATGGACATGCAGGCGCTGCTGGATTCAATCGACTCAGGAGCGTTCAATGAGATGCTGGGGGCGATGAATATGGCCGGGGTTCCCTCCACCGGGGACTTGAATTCCCCGGTAGGCAAGACCTGGGTGATCACATTCCACCCCCAGGAGATGATGGTCGGTTCGCTGATGACCGAGTTAGGAATTGGCACCATCAGCAACGTCACCGGAATCCAGGAAGGGGTGCTGGGTTACAACACAGAAGCTCTCAACTACCAGCAATCGGTGGTCAATGATCACCAAACCACCGGGTCATTCTCCGGTTCTTATTATGGACTGCAGCTGGTGGATAACAATATCAAGCGCACAACGGGCCCGACATTTCAGGGAGAGTTTACTTATCACGACCAGGCCCTGTGCAATGTGGATATCATCCTGGCCATCAACGAGAATTACGCTGAGGGAATGGCGATCTTTAGGTAAAGAGCCGTCCGTGAAGAGGTTTGGGCAGCAAAGCTCAGGTTTTGAGATCTCTATGTTTCCAGTCGAGAAAGTGCGTTCTTTTCTGTGATGAGGAACTGGCCACACTCATCACAGAACCTCGCCTGGCTGAACAAACTGTGTTGAAACATATCGCCGGTAAGAAATGTTTTTCCCCTGCCCCACCCGGAGAAATCTGTGGCATTTTGTTGTGCTGTGGTTATGTTTGGGAATGCTGAAAGAAGTGCTTTGTGTTTGTGTGTGATTGCCTATACGCAATGCCGCGCAGGGTTCAGTATGCATTCCATGCCAAGGGTATTGCCAGCAACAGGAGTTGTCACCTGCGGCGAAACCAACTTGCGCCAGGGTCATCGCCAGCAACTTGTCTGTGGATAAAGGCCCTCTTTTAAGAGGATTTCTACTGTTTGGGAGAAAATGAAAAATATGGCCTGAAAATCGCGCCGCACTGCCATGCGCTGCGGAAAGCCATACCGCACTATTGCCCCCTCGGGCTTTTGGTGACTCTAATTAACGATTATTCGAGGGTACATCTCACACAAGCTAAGATTATTGATTTGCTTCTCTTAGAGAAGCGAGCCAATCTTTTCTCTTGAAATAAGCCCAAACAAGAAATCCAAAGGAGATCGCTAATAGTCCAATCGTAAATACGGTTTCCCACCTATCTACACCTTCAGAAACAGCAAAAATGGCCTCTCCGCTCTGCCAACCCAACCACCCAAGCAGAATTCCTCTTACAAAAAGTCCCAAAGCTGTATACAAATAAAACTTCCAGGGTTTAATTCTAAGTGCCCCGCTTGCCGCAGAAAAAAGTACAGAAGGAATAATCGGAATGGCCCTTGACAGAAAGATAACAAGCTCATCAGCTGATGTTTCATTAAAATACCTGGCTTTAATGGCCTCAACGTCTTCCCAGGTAATCTCTAACCACTTTTCAAGATTATTGATTAAAAATTTACCGCCGTACCAGGCTATCAAATAAACCATCGTTGAGCCTACGGTAGATCCAACAGCAAAAGGTAAAGCGGCCTTCAGGGTAAGCTCTTTTAATATAAAGAGAAAACCAACTGCGCCAGCTGGAACAAATAAAAACCCTGCTGCCATAGGAATAATTGGGGAAGGAACGGGAACAACAACCTGCTCAATAAAGCCGCCCAGAATTACACTCCAAACCCCACCGGCCTGAATTGCTTCAAAAATTGCGTTATTTGTAAAAGCTGTCAACAAATTCTTTAAAATATCCACAAACTGGAGTTCCTCTGTTTTAATGGTCGCTTATGAGCTTGTGTTGTAAAGATTGATAAAACTTCACTTCGTATTGAATAAGGGTTAGAAAACCAACACTGAAATGAAGGCGGTGTGGATTATACCAACCTTCAACAGAAGAAAACAGGGGTTTACTATTGTGGTCCTCAGGGACGAGGGCTATGAAAAGACACTCGAAAACCAAAACTGCTTCTGGGTCAGTTCACTCATGATTAAGGCCATGGGAGAAACATCATCCTCAACATGTGACAAATACCCCCAAAATAAACCTGTGGCCCTATTCTTCATCCACACCCTGAATCCAGCCCGGCACATGTTTCCACCCAGTCAGGCTTCAGCTGGTGCATCGCATTGTTTGGGTGAAAGCGTTCCAGTGGAACAAGGTCAGGAAGAAGGGAGGTTCCCCGCCTTTAGAATGTCCACACCAAGGGTAGGATAAGGACGACCACGATCAGGGTGACCAGAGTCAGGGGCAGCCCCACCTTGATGTAATCGGAAAAGCGGTACCCGCCCGGACCCATGACCAGCATATTGGCGGGGTGTCCCACCGGGCTCAAAAAGGCCGCTGAGGCGGATAAGGCCACGCCCATCATCAGCGGGTAGGGTGAAACGCCCAGATTGTTGGCAGCATTGAGGGCAATGGGCGCCAGGAGCACGGCCACCGCCGGGTTGGGCATGACCTGGGAAGCCATCACGGAGAGCAGGAACAAGCCGGCCAGCAGGGCCCGGGGCCCTAATCCCCCGATTAAAGACACCATCCCCTCTCCCAGGAAGCGAGCTGTTCCGGTCTGCTCCATGGCGATGCCCAGCGGGAGCATACCGGCGATCAGAAAGACCGCCTTCCATTCAATAGACCGGTAGGCCTCCTCCATGGTCAAGCTTCCGGAGAGGACCATCAACGCCGCGCCGGTCACCGCGGCAACCGAGATCGGGATCCAGCCGACGGTGACCGAGATCAAAACCAATGCCATGATTCCCATGGCCAAAGGAGCCTTGCTAAGGCGGGGCGGCTCCTGGACCTCCTCGCTGAGGTTGATGAAATCAGGTTCTTTTGCCAGCAAACGCAGTCTGCTCCGGGGACCAAAGACCAGCAGGGCGTCGCCAAAACGCAGCGCCTTTTCCTGGA